>JAEOTW010000162.1 GCA_016839655.1 Promethearchaeota archaeon
GTTATATTTTGAAAATTGCGCTCCAATAGTTTTTACATAATCCTTTTCAAATGTTCCTTTCGTGAATTTTTTAATTAAGGATGTTTTGCCTACTGCTCCATCTCCAACTACTACTATCTTAAATCGAAATGTCTCAGAATTCTTCATTAGATTTCTATGTATTAATGAAAAGAAATTTCTTTTTAATCTTAGATTAGGTTTAGTTTAATATAAAATTTTGGTGAATAAGAGTAAATGAATGATACTATACTCCTAATTTTTTTTCTCAACAAAGATTTCTGTTATTATTGAATCAAGTTTTGGAATACTGTGTAATTCAACTGATTTACTCTTTTGGAAAAAATTCTGTAAAGATTGCCAAATAAGACTGTCACTCTGTATGGAATTAAGAAACTTACTAATCTTATGGTGAGCAAAATATGAGTCCCCTTTAAAGATATAACATACAAGGAATGGATGAACAGGCATCATAAGAAGAGTATATTGACCAAAAACAGCCCGCTCAAGCCCTTCAGAGAAGAGTTCACTGATAATATAGTTTACAGTAGTTAAAAAGCCTCCTAAGATATCATCTTCAAAAGAAAAATCCTCTACAAATTTTTTAGAGAATAAAAGATTACCCCCCTCCGTTAAGATTAATATCATTACAGGGTCTTCATTTGAAGCCTCTGAGACTTCTAAAGGCCTTTTTTTTAGCATAATTGCCATCTGATCATCTAATTGGGCTAATTCAATACGCTCTGTCAGACCTGCATTCGAATCATTCAATATCTCCCATTTATTTAATTCTTTAAGCAATTTATCATGCTCATATGAAATTTTTATTGCTAATCGTCTAAGTCCGTACTTTTCGGCTATTTTCTGGGCTTGAGTTAAAAACCGTCGGGCGGCTTTCGTATCAAAATATAACATAGATAATTTCGCTTGTAATATGAAAGTTTCACAAAAAATTAGATATGAATGTGATTTCTCAGCTATAATTAATAATTTATTAATATAGTGGATTAATTCCTCAAGAACGTCACTATTTTTGTTTATTCGAAACTCAGCAAGAAATAAGTCGCATAAATTGATATAGGCACTAATAATAATACCATAACTTAATGTTTCTTTTCCAATTACCTTTTTAAATAATTTTTCAGCTTTAGCTTTATCTCTGATTCTAGAACTTTCTTTTAACTTAATAGCTTTAACATAATAGTAGAGTAATTCGTTATGACTACTTTTATTTTCATTGTATAAATTTTCCAGTTTATTATAATATTTCTGAGCAAGTTTATTATCTCCCTTTATAAAAGCTATATATGCTATTCCTGCAATAGGATGCTCTATTCCTATTGGATCCCTCTCCCAGACTAATAGACTTTGTTCCAAATATTCCAAGGCAAGGTCATATTTGCTTAAATCTAGATAAGCACCAGCTGAGTTATTAAGTACCATAGCTATGAACAAATTGTTTTTTAGTTCTTTAAATATTGTTAAACTCTTAGTATAATGCTCTAAACTATGTTCAAATTCACCAATACTTGCATTTATCACACCAAAGAAAAGGTGGCACATGGCAATCCAATAATGGTTAAATTTAATTTCCATAGCTAGAGATAATGCTTTATTCGTGTATTCCATAGCAATATCATATCTGCTTTTCACTCGAAGATAAACTTGTGCCAGTATTAGATGAGCCCAAACAATCTCAAATGAATTACTAAGGTCTTTTTGAAAACCTAAAGTCGCTTCAATGCTTTTCTCTGCTAAATCTATATTTACTAAATGTAAGTAAATATATCCTTTTAATACATTAATGCGTCCTTCTCTTTCTCTTAAAGCTATTTCAGATAGATTTAACTTTAGTCCTAGTATCGCTTCAAGTTCCGCAATTCTTTCTGATGCTTCATCAAACTTATGAGCCATAGCTAATCCAATGGTAATAAAATATAAACCATTAAACAACTGGATATTATTTTTGATCATTTGCCCTTTTTCAAATATAATTTCACCCATTTTAATAAGTTCTTCATGTTTATTCTGATAAAAAAATATTAAGAACTTAAGATATTGGCTATAGCTTTTTTGTTGAGGGGTAAGTTCTTCAAGTTGGTCCAAATTTTTTAACAACTCAAAAGTTTCATCAAGCTTACACTCATCAAAAAGTTCTTCCGCCTTTTTTAATTGCTTTAATTCTAGATGAGACATAAATTTAAATGATTTGGATTAGAACCTTATATATTTATTAAGCTGATTAATATTTTAAATCTAATGCTTAATGAATGATAGGAAGGAATCTAGTACTAGTTTCTCTAAATACATTTAAAAAAAGAAAAAAAAAATAATGATTTAGTTATAATTTTTCCATCTATTTTCTCTGTTTAAAGTAAGAGTAAACACCAAGAACAAGAAGAGCAGACATTATGATTATATCCATCATTGTTTGAGAAATCATTATAGGAGTGGGAGTACCAAATGCTAGCTTTGTAGGCTCCAAGATTAAATTAGCGATTAGTAGATAATACAAAATTTCATACCCAAATTTTATCTTTTCCCATTCCCAGTCTTTTTTAATTAAAATTAGAAATGCGAAAATTGCAACTCCCAATAAAGTTGCACCAGCGAATCTGAGAATATAGGGATTTGTCGTGGGAGTTGTGACACCTAACCCTACAAAAAAACTAGGTAGAAATAATGCCATTGGCCCATACAATAAATTAACAATACCATATGCTAATAGAGAAATTTTTGTAATTTTCTTAATTTCGGTCATTTTTTTTGATCAACTCTATTTTTTTAAAATTTCAATTTATCATCTTTTAGATGTTATAGAAAAAAAAGAAGTATAGAATGGAGGAATATTGGTTTAGTAGTAGCTTCGTCTGGAAGTGCTTTATCTAACCCAACTCCTCCAATTCTATTCCCTGATTTAAAATTAAAATTTCACTGCTACACCCTCATTATTATTTCTTATATATTTTGTTATTGTACTTGCTCTTGACCACTTTAGTGGAAGAAGATATGTTCTATAGGCCACATCATTGGTCCTCCCAGAGGATCAATTTGGGGGTGATCCTCTGATTTTAATATACCAACCTGGTCTATTTTTACATTCACAATTTCTCCATTGGAACCTAATCCGAGTTCTTCAGCATATGCCGTAAATGTTCCAGTACCACTTGCCGTTAAATGTGATATTGTACCTTCTCCTATAGGATCTATACCGAAGACATTTGGAAACCATAGCATCCATAGATTTGGTACAGGATCGCCAAGATTTCCTTCATAAACGATCATGGTAACAGAAAAGTAATAATCCATTTCTCCTATAAAAACTGGTGATTTTAAATGCCAGTTTTCTTCTAACCAGAAAACCCATGTTGTTGCACCTTTTACATGCAAATTCACTTTATACAAAATTCTTCCATCTTTCAAATCCCTTTCAAGTACAAAACCCTCAGGATTACAATCTGCGAGAGTCTCAAAAAATCCATGTGGCACCATGACTAAATTATCCTCAGAAGATGCCCAAGCAGCTAAAGGAGGCAAGCCAGGAATAGCATTAGTATCAGTAAAGTCCTTAATTGGCCTAATATTTGCTGTTCCTAAAACCGCTGGTAAAAAGCAAAAAATGCAAATTCCCAAAACTGCTAGTAGAACTATTTTTGTTTTTTTCATTTTTCTTCTAATGCCTCTATTTTTTTTCACATTTAATTATACAAAAATTATTATTTGGAACAACTCTTTTTTTTTTAAATTCATCATCTTTTTGATGATCAATTTAATGTGTGGATAACTATCGATTTATAGTTCCACTTTCGATAATTTCTCGGAAATTCCGAAAATATGTGAAAGTCTTGAAGAATTTTAGTGAAAAAAAATTATTGATTAATATACTTCTCTTATAATTTTTTCTCAATAAATGTGTTCATTATTAACGAGTCAAGCCTTGGTATACTATGCAATTCAACTAACTTACTTTTTTGATAAAATTTTTGTAAAGATTGCCAAATA
>JAEOTW010000163.1 GCA_016839655.1 Promethearchaeota archaeon
GAATGTATTCAGTATGGATTGGAGGTTCAATATTAAGCTCTCTAAAGACCTTTAGAAGGATGTGGATAACAAGGCGAGAATATAAGGAAATGGGTCCTGAAGTAATACATAGGTGTTTTTAATTAAAATTTTTTTTTTTATATTTATATGAGGGAGATTGAATGGAAGAAGTATTATCGAAAATTGATAAGGATATTAAAAAAGATCCTGAAATTCTAGCAGCAGTAATTATTGAAGGAGAAAAAAAATTACTCTATTCAACGGAAAATTGGGACATTAGTAAAGATATTGATTATATTAATTCTATTTGGGGTACGACAGAAAAACGATATCTCTATCTTTCAGGAAATAAATACACTATAATACAGAATACTATAGATAGATTAATTGCTGTTTCCTTTGATAAAACTGGAAAAATTATAAAAAGACAAGAAAGTATTATTGGATTTAAAGATAATGAGAGGACAGTGCTATGTAAAATTCCCCAAGATCCAACTGGTCAAATGTTATTATTAGCAGTACCAAAAACGGTTAATATTTTAAAAGAACTCAGTTCAAAGGAGCCATATATGGGTCCAGATACAATATTGGGAAAATTTGAAGAATTAAAATGGACAACGCCAAAAGTTTTGCCATTTGACACAATAAATCTTCAAAACTTAGGTTTATTAAGATTTGGGTTAAACGAGAACGAAGCAGAAGTATATCTAACTTTTCTTAAAAAGGGAGAGGAGGGCGACACAATAGGAAATATCAATAAGGAATTATTACATTTAAAAAGAACTCATATTTATCGGATTATAGAACGATTGGAAAAAAATGGATGGGTCTCACAGGTAATTGAAGCCCGACAGAGAGCTCAAAAGTATAGAGCCATCTCTTTAGATCATATTATTGATGATTTTATAAAACAACGGGAGAAAGAACTCACCATTCTGAAAAGTTTTCGATTTATTCTTGGTGAAAAATTAGAGAATGGATGGATTGATATTTCTGAATTGGAACATGACTTACAGAATATGTATAGCAAAGAATATGATTTTAACAATCTTGGAGTAACAGGAGTTGAAAAAGACTGTGGATTATTGATCTTTGAATATGAGAGTCCAGTTGATAATCATATTGTAATAAGAGCAGCTCTGCAATTATCCTTTGAAAAAATTAGAGCAAAACTTTTTGTGTGGGAAGATATTGATGATGATATCGAAAGAGGATATAAAAATCCTGACCTGGAGGAAATTAAAATAGTTGATAAAAAAATTTTAGATTATTATGGTTCTGAAGTGTATATTCGTTTCAAGAAGGGGAGTAAGACAGCGAACAATGTTGGAGACGATTGGTTTATTGCTCTCAAACAAGTAGCTGTTCCGATTGAAAATAAGATTTACATTGTTTGGGGCTCGGAAGAAAAGTTCACTATTTTGTTGAATATGATTTTAAAAATAGGATAAAAAAAAATTTCTTTTTCTTATTATTGAGGCTTATTCACAATTAATAAATCAAAGATGTCTGTTTTAATTGCATATTTATTTTTTAAATCTGTTTGGTCTAACATCGTTCGTATTTCTTCTGGAGTATATCCTGCTAAAATCGATGTTTTCCAATAATAACTTATTTCTTTAGAAATATTCAATTTTGCTATGTTAAATATTAGTTTAGCGCCTAATCCAATATCTCTACGGCCGTCACCAACGCAAAAGATTCCATTCGGTTTTAAAACTCGAGCAATTTCGTTGAAAACGCGTATAGGATTATCCCAGTGGTGCAAGCTATCATGGGTAATGATAACATCAAAAGAATTCTCTTCGAATTGATTCATATTTGTAGCATCTCCTTGTATAAACTCAATTCGATCTTTAACGCCTTCATCGTCTATGTTTTTATTTGCTACTCTAATCATATCTTCCGATATTTCCAACCCTGTTATTTTTAACGTAGAGTTTTCCTTAGCCATAATAATCGTTATCCACCCGGGTCCAGGACCAATTTCAAGAACATTAGAATTGTCCGTAACATTCAATTCATAGAGAATGAATTTCACGAAATTTCGATATTCTCGCATTCTTTTTTTAAATTCTTCATTTAGTTCTTCCATACTGAGCTCTGGCATATCAATAATTGCTTCTCCTTCTGGAACTCTTGGAGGAATTTTTTTGCTTTTTGATTTACTCATTTCTCTTATCACTTTTTTGTGTTATAGTACTAATAAAATCTGATTCATATTTAAAGCTCAGTTTGTTGTCAAGAAGCGTTGACAACTAGATTAAATTTTAATATATCCCAAGTGATTCAACTATGTAACCATGGAAGAACACAATATAAAATCTGAACTTGCAGATAAATACAAAAATGAGATTCTTACTTTTGGACTATTAGAAGAGGAAGCGATTGTATATTTATCACTTTTAAAACGAGGATCAAGAGGAGAGGTTGTCGGACGCATTAAAAATGAATTAGAGATTGGGAGGACTACAATTTACGCTATAATGGAGAGACTATCAACAAAGGGATGGGTAATTGCTGAAGAGATTTCTGAAAACCCTAAAAGGATTAAATACATTGCAAAATCACCTTATTCAGTGTTTAATGAAAAGATTGAGAAAAAAGAAAAGGAATTAAAATTGTTAGAAGAATGTAGCCTTTATATCGGGGACAACCTTGAACAGGTTTATCAAGGAGCAAAAAAACTCACAATTGATACTATACATCCAGCAGGATATAAATATTTAAAACCGTTAGTGGAAGAAGGTTGGAAAATTAAGTCTGAAGTAATAGAATATTCTGATTCAGCTGAGAGATTAACACTTGATTATGAATTAAAAGGCCATAAAGGAATTCCAAAAGATTGTGGTCTAATAATCTTTAATTTCAATCGAAATGTTGAAAAGGATGAAAACCTAATAAATGAAGCGATTAGAGTATTTAAATCCAAAACAGAATATGAAATTCGCAACGATAAAATTCCCGGATTTGAAGATGTAAAGCTTAAGGAGATAAGTTTCCATGATTATCCGGGATTAGATGTATTTGTTAAACTGAAATACAAAAAGAAACAGTGGTTAGTTGGCAAAGAGGTTGTTCTTCCTATTGGGAAAAAAATTTTTTTGTTATTTGGAAATCCGGAAAATTTTCAATTTCTATACGACACAATAGTTCATTTAGAAGATTTTCATCATTTGGTTTAATCTTATTTCCCAAAAACTTGACAAATAGTAAAAAAATTAAAAAATTTATTTCTTTTATATTATACTTTCCAATTGGGTAAGATTAGAAATAAAAGTTAGTACTGTTCTTTCTCTATTGTTTAATACTTTTAGAGCAATTTTTAATTCATCAGGATCTTTAATCCATCCCTTTGCATCATCTATGCATTTATGAAAGTGATCGGCAAGTTTCTCCAAAACTTGATTATACCAAGGCAATTTCTTTATGATAGGAAGCGAAGCATCTTCTTTTTGATTATGGGTGATATTAGGTATTTTTTGAATCTCATTATCAAGTTCTGTTATAATCTCAACGCATTTATCTATTTTCATTCCACACCTTTTCGCAAAAGTGCGATTCATCCACTTTTTCGCTAATAAACCTAAATTATTTGTCTCTTGACTAAGTTTTTCTATAATAGCTTGAACTTTTTGAGAATTTTCAAGAGTCTCCGAAATAAAGACTTTAAATTCAGTTTCATTTAATATCTTTTTCTCTTTCACCGAGCTATGATCCTTTTTTGAATTAATTAATCCCAATTTTAATAGAGAGGAGAATGGTTCGGCTATTTGACCGTGAAATTCCTTTGCATACACAATTGCATATGCCCATCCAGCAGCACAATGATCTGCAGGCATTAATCCATCATATCCTGGGTTAATTCCTTGATTTTTAAATTCTTCTTCAGTCATTCCATATTTTGGTGCTAAAATACGACTATACTCCTGTAATCCTGGTGTATCAATCATTCCAGGGCCAAAGACGAAGACTGAAATATTTGTATTATCTAATTCTGCAGCAAGTGAAATCCCTATTGATGTCAAAGCTGTTTTAGTTGCAAAATAGGGCGCCATATATGGCCATCCTTCCGCTGAGGTTACAGTATTTATTACACCATCATTTTGTTTAACCATATAGGGCAAAAAAGTCTTTATAGCATATACTGCCCCACGAATATTAACGTTATAAATTTTATCCCA
This sequence comes from Promethearchaeota archaeon, assembly GCA_016839655.1. Next base: position 4,185 of record JAEOTW010000163.1, read on the forward strand.
ATCTTCCATCGATAGTTCATTTATAGTACCTGCTGAAGTTGCATAGGCATTATTAATCAGGATATTCACTTTTTCAAATCTTTCAATAACTATGTTCTCTAAGTTCTTAATATCTTCTTCTTTAGATACATCTGTTTTAACGAAAAGAGCAGTTCCACCCTCGGAACAAATTAAATCTTCCACCTCTTTTCCATATTCATTTATTTCTGCAATGACAACTTTTGCTCCTAACCAAGCTAGAGCTCTTGCGAGTTCTTTACCGATGCCTTTCCCTGCACCTGTAATGATTGCAACTTTATTTTTTAGTGAATTTCTTGACAAACCTAATTTTTCAATAAGCATTTGATAAATCCCAATTATTGCTATTTATTATTTAAGAATTAATGTGACTATATAAATATTTGGGTCACCAAGTCATTTGGTCATTTAGTCATAAATTTTTAAGTAAATAAGCCCTTTATATTATTATAATGCCTAAAGCTTTTACTTTTGAAGAGAAAAAGATAATTAAAAACAACCTAATTGAAAAAGGTGCAGAGTTTTTTGGAATATATGGATTAAAAAAAACAAATGTCGAAGATATAACTAATGCTGTAGGTATTGCAAAAGGATCATTTTATTCCTTCTATAATTCAAAAGAAGAATTATTTCTGGATGTTCTCACTCAAGCGGAAGAAAGGATGAAAAAAAAAATGATGCAAATATTAAAAAAAATGAAGAAAGAACCTAAAGGCACCTTTAAAAATTTTATACACTTTCATGTTCAAGCCCCAAAAGAAAATCCAATTATCCAACAAATCGCCGATAAAAATACTAGAGAATATCTTGTTAGGAAATTACATAATAATCCTAAATTAGAGCAAAAACTCCAAACTTATGAATATATTCCACAATTTATTAAAATGTGGCAAAAGCAGGGATTAATTATTGATAAAGATCCCGAAATTTTAGGAGGTATATTAAAATCTATATTTACAATCGGTTTAGATGATGAGATAATGGAATATATTGGAAGAGAAAAATATCCTGAAATTATTGATAATTTAATTAATATTATTGTTGAGTATATGGTTATATCTGATTCCAATGATAAATGAATTCTATTTAATTTCTAGAACATATAAGAATTCCCATATCTATAAATGCTTTTCTAAATACTGAAAGTTTCTATAATTTAATATTATTGGAAAATTAAATTTCATCCCTAACTTCCTTATAGAAATCTAGAATTATTTTATACCGTTTTTCAGCAATTTCTTTTGAAATATCGAGAAATAACCTATCTTTTAATTTAATTATCTTTTCCTCCAAATGGTTTATAGCATCACTAATATTACCTTTATTCTTAACTGTAAATCCTATGGTCCTATATAACCCGATGGCTCCAATAGCGTCCAACTTATCAGCATCGGATAGAATTTTAGCTTCTAGTGTTTGAGGTTTAATTTTATTTGAGAATGAATGAGCTCTTATACAATGGATTATTTTATCAATCTCTTTTTGAGAATATCTAGTACCAAGAGAGTTAAGGTAATTTCTGGTTAAATCAGATGAAATTTCGGCATGATTTCGTTTATCTTGGCCAGGAATTTCATTTCTTCTTCCAATATCATGTAAGAGAGCAGCAGTTTTTAGAATCTTTAAATCGGCATCTAAATTTTCACCTATCTTGATGCACTGATTATAAACTCTTTGCGTATGAGGAAAACCATGGATATCGTCTTGTTCTGAATTTGCTAACGCATATTTCCTGATAAACGCATATAATGAACTACTATTATTTTCCATTATATAATCACTTCTTGCTTTTACTTGATATTTTCTCAATATCAAATATTGGTGCCGCCATCATTTGTAAGAGTTCTATTGATTCTGACCAAAGAAAAAAGACTTTGTTGTTTAAAGGAATCATTACAGCTTTCCATACTTCAATCTGTTCTTCTGATTCTAAGAAGTCGGCGTTGATTTCAAAGCCAGTATTTAAATGCATTAATTCTTCGTTTCCAATCCAGTATCCTCTAATTTTGCTTTTGATATTATCGAAAATCTTTCCTAGATCCTTTTTCTTAATTTTCAGATTTAAACCATCAAAATTGATACCTAAGATATTTATAGGTTTTTCTTCATAAGTAAATTCTTTGATATCACTAAAGAAGGAAATAATTTGATTTGTCTGCTTCTTTAAACTCTCGATAAAAAAATTATATGCATTTTTATCGGATTCGATATCAAAATTAAATTTGAATAAATGGAAGCTGTTCTCCTTGAGTAATTTGAACTCTGGTGGATTCAGCATGATATCATAAACCGTGTACATTAGTGGATTTGACATTGTATCGAATAAAGAATACCCAAATACTGGCACATCTTCCTTCACATAATAAGATGAGATAATCCATCTATTATTTATCAATGGTTTTAGATATGGCTGAATGAACTTATCAACTTCATCAATTGTATATTCTAACCCGCTTGAATATACGATGTTGAAAAACTCAGCATTATTTTCCTTGAGATCTATAAAGAAATCCAATTCTTTCTGTTTCTCAGAAATAAGTCTATCAAAATATTCTTTGGGTTCTATAGCAGTGAATATTGTAGCTTTATTAGGTGATTCTGAAGAAATAAATTCTTGAATACATCCAAGTGATATCAGTTTTCGTAGAATTGAATATATCGTTGTCCGTTTAATTTCTGGAAAATGATGATCTAAATCATAGGCTGTAGTCCCCTTAATTCCGTGTTTGATTAGTTCAAAATAAATCGTAGCTTCATTGTGATTTAACCCTGTTTGCTTCAATATTTGTAAAAATGTATCTTTCTTATCTTTCCAAGACATTAATTAAATAATAGAAGAGATAATATTTAAAAGTGACGAAATGTCATCGACACAAAAACATTTATATGTGTTGATCTGTTATAGTCACTTAGAATGGATTAAAAGTGATTTTAAAGATGGGAAAA
>JAEOTW010000164.1 GCA_016839655.1 Promethearchaeota archaeon
CAATTAGATAAGATATATCCTACTCTTGATTGTAGTTTATGCATCTTAGCTCCAAAAATGGTTGACGTATATAGAAATCCAAATATTGAATTATTTACTTATTCTTATGTTAAAAACATTAGAGGGACTCCTGGTGATTACACAATAACAATTATTAAAAAGCCAAGATATTTAAAAGAAGATCTCTGTAAAGGATGTGGGGATTGTGAAGAAATTTGTCCCGTTAGAGGAATTCCTAGTGAATTTGATACTCATTTAAAAACTCGAGGTGCTATATATATTCCTTTTCCATCTTCAGTACCCCCAATATATCTCATTGATGAATCAAAATGCATATATTTAAATTATAGAATATGTGGACTTTGCGCTAAAGCTTGTAATTCCGAAGCAATAGATTTTTTACAAAAACCAGAAGAAATAAAGGTGAAAGTAGGGGCTATTATTATTGCAACAGGATATAATCAAGAAATGCCAGAAGTTTATAATTCTTTTGCTGGTTCTTCCCCTAATGTTTTATCTAATATGCAATTTGAGCGTCTTTTATCAGCAAATGGGCCTACTGGTGGTAAAATTATAAGATTAGATGATAAGAAACATCCTCATTCAATTGGTTTTATACAATGTGTAGGTTCTAGAAACGTTCATCATCCTGAATGTAAAAAATATTGTTCTGCCATATGTTGTATGAATTCGGCTAAAGAAGCAATAGTTGTCAAAGAACATGATCCAAGCATTGATTGTTATATTTTTAATACAGAAATCAGAGCAAAAGGTAAAAATTTTTATGAATTTATCGAAAAAAGTAAGATTGAATATGATGTCAAATATGTAAACGGTCATGTTTCATATATTAAAGAAAATTTAGATAACGGAAAATTAAAGTTATATTTCGAAGATATTGATACAGGAAAAGTTGGAACTTTTGAAGTTGATATGGCCATATTAGCTAGTGCACTATCTCCCCCTCCTTCTTATTATAAGCTATTAAGGAAACTCAGTTTGGATTGTGATGATTTAGGTTACATTAGTGAAAGGGACATAATTTTACTTGAAAAAAAGAATATTTTCGTAACTGGCTATTCTAGAAAACCCAATGATATTCAAATGGCTGTTGCTGAAGGTTCTGCTTGTGCAGCTAAAATTAGTGAGAAATTGTCTCCTGTCAGATTTCAAAATATTATACAATTGAAATATCCTCCAGAAATACCAGTAAAACCGGAAGATGAGCCTCGTGTAGGTATTTTAGTTTGTCGGTGTGGTATTAATATCGGGGGTATCGTTAATGTTCCCGAAGTAGTAGATTATGTTTCTAAATTACCATATGTTGTCCATGTTGAAGAAAACATGTATTCTTGTAGTTCTGATTCACAAGAGCGGATTAAAGAACTAATTATAAAATACAATCTTAATAGATTTATAGTTGCTTCTTGTACCCCGCGAACTCATGAACAACTTTTTAAAAATACTCTAAGAGAAGTAGGATTAAATCCATTTTTATTTGAACTAGTAAACATAAGAAATCAAGATTCATGGGTCCATCAAAATGAACCTGAAAAGGCTACTAAAAAAGCATGTGATTTAATAAGAATGCACTTAGCGAAGGTAATTAATTTAAAGCCATTAGAAACTATTAAAGAAAAAGTTGATAAATCATCTTTAATAATTGGTGGTGGAATTGCAGGAATAACCACTGCACATAATTTGGCAAATCAAGGATTTGAAATATACCTTGTAGAGAAGAAATCCTCTCTTGGAGGTAACGCTCTTGAGTTTATTGATTTATACTATATACCTATTACGAAAAATGAAATTTTACAGAAAATTCATGATTTGAAAAACAAATCTGGTATTCATATTTTATTAAATTCAGAAATAGATGATATTCAAGGTTATGTTGGAAATTATCAAGTAAAAGTTAAAAATGTTCATGATAGTTCAAAATATACAAAATTCAATGTAGGTACAATAATAGTATCTACGGGAACTAAACAAATAAAAACGAATAGATGGATGGATTTATCGGAAAAATATCCTAATCGTTTACTTACTCAAACAGAATTAACTGCATTAAATGATGAAGATGTCCCTGTATTTAAAGATGCTACAATAATATTGTGCGTAGATCAAAGAAGTGACGAATTTAATAGGGGAGTTAATATAAAACCTTATTGCTCAAATATCTGTTGCGGTGTAGCATTAAAGAATATTGAAAAATTATTGAATATCAATCCTAAAGCACATATTCACATTTTATATAGAGAATTTCAATTCTCAGATTTAAATGCTGAAAATCTATGGCGAGGTCTTCGAAAGAAAGTAACTTATGAAAGATATCGTTCAATTGATGATATCAAAATTAGTGATGAAAATCATAACTTCCATATCTTATATAATAATATTGGCGCACAAACAAATATAGAATATGATACTGATTTATTAATATTAGCTACTCCAAAAGTTCCTACTGATGATACAAAACAATTAGCAAAAATGTTAAAAGTATCAACAAATGTAGATGGCTTTTTCTTAGAAGCTGATGCAAAACTTAGACCAATTGATTTTGCTACAGAAGGAATTTTCCTTTGTGGAGGAGCTCATTGGCCAAAATGGATTGGTGAAAGTATAATTCAAGCTTATGCTGCTGCTGGAAGAGCAGCAATAATAATGGTTAAAGGGGAAATAGAAACTGAATGCATTACTTCTTATGTAAATGAAGAAAAATGTATAGGATGCGGTAATTGTACTGAGATTTGCCCCTATAATGCAATTGAATTGGTTGAAATCTGTAAAGAGATCGGTTTGTATAATATATCTATGAAAAAGGCTCATATAATTAGTGCTGTTTGTAAGGGGTGCGGAGCTTGTGTTGTGGAATGTTCAGTGGGGGCTATTAACCAAAATCATTTTAGTAAATTTCAAATTAACAAAATGATTGATTTATTACCAAGCTTAGATATAATTGATTATGAAATTGTTTAATTGGGGGGATTTATCCTGTTAAAAATAAAAAAAAAGCTAAAAAATGGATTTGAACCCAATATTTTAGTTTTTTGCTGTAATTGGTGTAGTTATGCTGGTGCAGACTTAGCAGGTGTTTCGAGGTTCCAATATCCCCCAAATATTAGAATTATTAGGGTCATGTGTTCTAGTAGGGTTGATCCTACATTCATTCTACGAGCTTTTAATAATGGAATAGATGGAGTATTAATTATTGGATGCCATATGGGTGATTGTCATTATATGAAAGGATTTGAATACACTCAAGTTAGAATGGATCATTTAAAAAAATTAATAAAATATATTGGAATTGAAGCAGATCGATTTGAACTGCACTCTATTTCTGCCAGTGAGGGAAAGCAATTTTCTGAATTAATTAAAAATTTTACAAAGACAATTAAAGAATTTGGAGAATTAAGAATCCCTAAAAAACCTGGTATATTTGAATTCGAATATAATTGTAAAAAGAATTAATAAAAAGGAATTATAATGACCGAATTAGCTTATAAGAAACTTTTACAAAACGAAGTAAAAACATTTGAAGATCTTAAAAATGAAATAATTGATGGTAATAAATGCTGTGCATGTGCTGCTTGCATAGCATATTGCGAAAGTCAAGGTTTTGATGTTATTGAAATGAAGGGAGATAATCCTGAGTTTAAATCAGAAAAAAGTGTTGAAAATTGTACTAAATGTGGTGTCTGTTATTATATTTGTCCTCAAACTAAAGTATTATTAAAACAATTAAATGAAATTTATGGTATTGAAGATAATATTGGAAAAGTTGTTAAAATTCTTGCTGCTAAAACAACAAATACTGGATTGGAAAAAGTTGGACAAGATGGAGGGGTTGTTTCAGCAATTCTAACATATTTATTTGAAAAACATAAAATTGATGCCGCTATTGTTTCGGAATTTGACCAAAATTTTAAGCCCGTTCCAAAAATTATATTTGATAAAGAGGATTTATTTAAATCCGCAGGTACACGTTATTCTATTTCTCCTCAAATATTCCCTTTAAAAAATTTATACACCATACCGAAAAAAATTCTTATCAAGAAGGAGATATTTGATATTGATGAGCTAAGAATAGCATTTATTGGAACTCCTTGTCAATGTAGGGCTGTTAATAAAATGAAATTTTTACATGTTAAACCAGCTCATGTCATTAAATATATTATAGGCCTTTTCTGTTTTGAGAATTTTATTTATGACAAATTATATGATATTTTAAAAAGAGAAATAAAAGTTGATCCTACTAATATCAAGAAAACTTGGATAAAAAAGAATTTCTTTATCCAAACCAAAGATAATAAAGAATTCGAAATCGATATAAAAACTCTTAATCCCGCAGTAAGAAATAATTGCCATGAATGTGATGAATTCACGGGAAGATTTACAGATATTAGTGTTGGGGCATCCGGAGCACCAGAAGGATATTCTATGATACTAATTAGAACTGATAATGGTAAGAAGGTAATAAATAATATGCTTTCAAAAGGGATAATTGAGCAATTTATTGTTCCATCTAACAGAACTATTGAGTGGAAGAATAAAAAATTGGAGTGGTATAATAAATTAATTTCCTTAAAGATCCGAAATCAAACTAATATGAACTAAAGATATAAATTCATCTTAATTATTATTTATATTTTTCTGAAATCCCATGCAATGGGTAAGTTTCCTCTTAACTAACATTTTTTTAAGAGGATCATTCTTTTTCAGATTATGTTGTAAAAGGAGCTAACGCTTCGATCTTTTTCCAAATAAGTTCAATGGATTCAATATATTCTTCCTTATATTCAAGTTCAGTACTACAAATTCCTTTTATCTCTTCAGTAATTTGCTTATCTCTATAATATTTAAGATCAATTGCTCTGGCGGGGCATGATGATACACAAACTCCACAACCTTTACATTTTAAATCGTCTACTTCAGCTATATTCCTTCCATTAACTTTTATTGCTTTATAATTGCAGAGTTTTTCACATCTATGACATCCCATACATAGATTTTCATTTATTTCAGCTATGATTAATTCTTGAGTTATTTTATCTTTAGAAAGTAAAGTAGATGCTTTACTTGCTGCAGCTAATGCAGTTGATACGGTGTAAGGGATATTTTTAGGTCCCGCAGCACAACCACATATATAAATACCCAAATTATTTGTCTCTTGAGGTTTTAGGCATCCATGAACTTCAGTTAAAAACCCATTTATATCTTTAGCAATACCTAAAGTCTCAACAATTTGTGTTATTTTCTTAGAAGGAACCATACCAGTAGATAATACAACTAAATCGGTATTCATTGTTATAAAATCATTTGTTAATGTCGAAGAAGCTGTAACTTTTATTTTTTTTAAGTCAGGAACTTCTCGAACATTCCCTACTTTTCCTCGAATCATTATTATCCCCGCTTCTCTCGCTTTTCTATAATATTCTTCATTCCCTTTATCCCATGTCCGCATGTCTATATAAAAGATAACAATTTCAATCTCAGGATATTCTTGTTTTAACAATTGAGCATTTTTAAGTGCAACATTACAACATACTCCTGAGCAATAGGGATTTCCGTGTAAGGATCTTGAACCTACGCATTGAATCATTGCTACTGTTTTTGGAATTTTTCCATCAGAAATTCTACATACATGACCCCCAGTTGGTCCCACTGGACTTAACATACGTTCTAATTCTATTTGGGTAATTACATCAGGATAAATACCATATTTATATTCATTATTTTTCAAAACTGGATATTCATCCCA
>JAEOTW010000165.1 GCA_016839655.1 Promethearchaeota archaeon
CTATTTTTATTTTTGCTTAAAAACTTATTTAATTAATTTAATATATAGTTTAGTTTCATAACTATATATAAATTATGTACACAAAAAATGCTCTTTTAATGCGAACATAATAAAACCATTTACTCTACTTATTTCTGGCTTAAAAATTTAATAAAATATAATTATGATTAATAACTAGTTTTTTCAAGTAGAATACTTCAAAAGTATAATTTTGATAAAAGAGTAAAGAAATTGTTGATTTATTATGGATTTTTCCTTAACTGAAAAACAAAAAATGTTAAAAAAAATTACTAGAGAATTTGCTGAAGAGTATCTTGTGCCTGTAGCAAAGGAAAGTGATGAGAAGCAGGAATTAGATGAAACTGCGTTCAAAAAGATGCAAGAAATGAATTTTTTTGGAGCATGTCTACCAGAAGAATATGATGGAGCTGGGCTTCAAAATGACACAATAGGATTTGGTATTGTTGTTGAAGAAATTTCACGTGCTGATGCAGCATGGGGTATAACTATTGCTGTACATAATGGTGTTGCTGCTTACCCCATTTATAAATTTGGTACTGATGACCAAAAACAAAATTTTTTAGAAGATCTCGCTAAAGGTAACAAGGTCGGTGCCTTCTGTTTAACTGAAGCAAATGCGGGTTCAGACGCGGGAGGAGTTCAATTAACAGCAGTTAAAGATCGTGACGAATATGTATTGAACGGAACAAAAATTTTTGCGACATCCGGAGGTATTGCAAAAACACTATTAGTAGTGGCAAACACAGGAGAAAAAGATAGTAGAAGACAATTGACAGTTTTTATTGTAGATGGTGATACACCTGGTTATTCTGTTGGAGTAAAAGAAGATAAGTTAGGTGTTAGAGCATCCAATACTTCAGAACTTGTATTTGAAGATGTCCGAGTGCCCCAGGAAAATATTCTAGGAAACTACGGAGAAGGATTTAAAATGGCAATGAAAATCTTAGATTTTGGCAGAATAGGGATTGCGGCTCAATGTGTTGGGTTAGGACAAGCAGCATTAGAGGCTTCTGTCAAATATGCAAATGAAAGAGTCCAATTTGGAAAACCTATCGGGAGGTTCCAAGGGGTAAAATGGAAACTAGCAGATGCGGCTTGCGCTGTTGAATCAGCTCGTTTATTTACATACAAGGCAGCATATTTACATGATAAAGGAGAAGAATTTGGAATGGCTAGTTCTATGGCGAAACTAGTAGCTTCCGAAGCTGCAATGCAAGCTGCTCATAGTGCTGTTCAAATCCATGGTGGGTATGGTTTAATGAAAGCATATCCAGTAGAAAGATATTTCCGCGATGCAAAGATGGGCGAAATTTATGAAGGAACAAGTGAAATCCAAAGATTAGTAATTGCAGGCAACCTACTAAGAAAAGGAGCTTAAAAAAATCAATCAGATATAATGAACTAATAAATTACTTACCTAATTTTTTATTTTGTTATCGGAAACTTTATTTTTCTAGAATTTTTTATTCGTTTCAAAAGAAGATATATGATTATAGACTCAAATTTATGAGGTATTGGTATCAGATTGAAAATCTTTGTGTGTATTAAACAAGTACCAGGAGTTTCAGAGGTAAAGATCGACCCTAAGAAAAACACATTAGTACGAGAAGGCGTTGTGTCAATAATCAATCCGAATGATAGAAATGCTCTTGAATTAGCTTTAACTCTTAAGGAAGAATATAAAGCAGAAGTTATTGCTATGACTATGGGGCCTCCTCAGGCAGAAGAAGCATTACGTGAAGCTTTGGCGATGGGAGTAAATAAAGGATTTTTACTAAGTGATAGAGCTTTTGCTGGAGCTGATACTTTAGCTACATCATACACTCTTGCGTTAGCAATTAAAAAAATAATAAATGAAGCTGATCCTGAAGAAAAGTTTCTTATTATTTGTGGTGCTCAAGCAGTAGATGGAGATACAGGCCAAGTACCTCCAGAATTAGCAGAAGAACTGGGGATTCCACAAATCACTTATGTCAAGAGAATTGAGTTAAATGAGGATAAAATAACTGTAGAGCGAAAATTTAGAGCCACAGAGATTGTTGTCATTGAGACAAAATTGCCTGCATTAATATCAGTACTAGTTGATATAAATAATCCTAGGTATCCAAGTATGGCAGGAATTATGAGGGCTTATGAAAAAGCGAATGTGATATATTTTGATTCCAATGCGTTAAATGCAGATAAATCTAAAATTGGCTTAAATGGTTCTATGACAGAAGTTAAGAAAATATTTTTTCCTGAAAGAAGAGTAAACCCTGTCATGTTAGAGGGTTCCACTGAAGAGATAGCAAAAAGATTATGTCAACATTTAAAAGACGATAAAATTTTTTAAGAGGATAATTTACTTGAGCATAATAATTGATGAAGAATTATGTACGGGTTGCGCTAGTTGCATAGAAACCTGCATGTATGATGCTATTGAGTTAGATAACAATATAGCAAAAGTTCTACCAAATTGTACTTTATGTACTCTATGTATAGAAACTTGTCCTGAAGAAGCGATTTCATTAGAACGTGAGGATGTTAAAGCTCAAAAAATAGACATCTCCCAATTTAAAGGAGTATGGGTTGTTGCAGAACATTACAAAAAGAAAATTCAGAACGTATCATTTCAACTGCTCAGTAAAGGACGAGAATTAGCAGATTTATTACAAGTAAATTTAACATTTATTATATTGGGAACGGATTTTGGTGATCAATTAGAAGAATTTGGCCTCTTTGGTATGGATGAGATCATCTATATTAAATCACCAATATTAAAAAATTATTATTCAGATTTATACACAAAAATAATTACAGAATTAGTGTTAGAAAACAAACCTGAAATTATATTAATTGGAGCCACCCCTACCGGAAGAGATTTTGCTCCAAGAGTAGCAAAAAGACTTAATGCAGGGTTAACTGCTGATTGCACAGGATTAGATATAAATTTGGAAACTAGAAACTTACTTCAGACACGGCCAACTTATGGAGGAAATATCATGGCAACTATTAGAACACCTTCTTCCAGACCACAAATGGCAACTGTTAGACCAGGTATTTATAACATGCCTGAAAAAGTAAAAAAAAATGTAAATATTTTGAAAATCGATTATGAATTCGATGAAAAAGATTCTGTCTCAAAGATAGTTAAAATTATAAGTAAAACTAAAATTTCAGTAAACCTTGAAGATGCTGAGATTATAGTAGCTGGAGGTCGCGGTATTGGTTCAAAAGAGAATTTTAAAATTATCGAGGATTTGGCACATGTATTAGGGGCTGAATTAGGTGGAACAAGGATAACTATTGAACTAAATTGGCTTGATCCTGATAGGCAAATTGGTCAAACTGGCAAAATAGTATCTCCAAAATTATATATCGCTTGTGGTATTTCTGGAGCTGTCCAGCATATTGTAGGTATGCAAAATTCTGATATTATCGTAGCGATAAATAAAGATCCTAATGCACCAATTTTTAGTTGGGCTCATTATGGTATTGTTGGAGATTTAAATGAGGTTATTCCTTTTCTAATTGAAGAAATAAAAAAAATTAAAGAACTCGAGTAAATCTATAAAAAAGAAATCAATGATCTTCTCAAATTCAAGATTTACATCGATTTATCAAAATTAATGAAGTTAAAACTTAAATATAGTTATTATTGTTAAAAAAAAAGAGAGTAATGGAATGCTCATTAATTATTCGTGGAGGAATAAATATGGCTTTAACATTCCACTACTAGAAAAAAATATGATTTTTTTCTATTATGTATCTAGTCAACTATATTAATAAATGTTTCGTGAATTTTATGAACGCTCTGTTCAATTATTCCGTAAGTATAATTGGTATTAAAGCGTTATGAAAGTAATATATTATTATTTCTCTTTAACATCCTTCTTTTAGAAATACAAGCTAAAAAAGTTCATAGTTTTAATGGAAAAAAAAAAATTTTCTTTCATGAAAAACGAAATAATAACATTTTATTGAAACAGTTTTTCCGAATTTTTTTAAAAATTCTAGTTCCTCATCATTTTAGTTAAAATAATTTTACAATTTATTAAGATCTTAATAAGAAAGAAGTCATTTTTAAACAGCCAAAACAGTATACAATTTAAAATTCAATACGACCCCGACAAAATAATTTATTACCTTAACCTAATATTAACGTTACTCTAACATCTCAGATTTAAAGAAAATTAACTCATAGAATCTTGAATTAGAATATACTATAATAGTTAAAATAAATAATGTTAATTTATTTGTAGGAATAATTATAAATCCATTAATTTCTATATAATTTATACTCTAATTTATTATATCCAAAAAAAAAGGATTAAATATGTCAGATAAAGAATCAGAAAGTAAACATTATTTGCCATTTGTAGGTCTTTTAGAGGATTATGTGGGTCGTTCACCATGGGATTATTATAGTTGGGGGCATATTGCCTTTGGAATTGGTGCTTTTTCCATATATTCGTTAATTATCACATTATTTGAATTATTAATAGGGCCTTCTCTTATACCATGGTATTTCATCCTGTTATTAGTTCTTATTACAGCTGTGATATGGGAAGTCATTGAAAACACAATTCTATGGAGATTAGGACTAAAATACGAGAATAGGAAGGACTCTGCTATCAATGCATTTTTTGATGTTGTTTTTGTTCTTGTAGGTGGTGTTACGACATGGCTCCTTAAATGGATAATTATGGATGTAGTTGGTGAAAGAGGTCGTTGGTTTTATGTATCAGCACTCTGCCTTTTCTTCCTTGTAATTATCGCTTATTTTATCGGATTCTATATTACTAATCAGAAAACAAAGAAAGCCAGAAAAGAACTTGGTAAAGTAATAAGTTAAAAATGTTAAATATAACTTAATTTCTTCTTTTTTTAGAATTTAGCATTCTCCCGCGATATTATATGATTCTAGACTATATAAAGCAGCTCCTATTGCTCCTATAAATTGTGGATAAGGTGGAATTAAAATATCTGCTTCTAATTCAGATCTCAACATTTTTCCAATAATATTATTATGAGCTACAACTCCTCCAGTTAAAACAACGTTTCCTTCAATCTCGGTCATTTCAATAATTCTCTTTATTACCGAGCCAAATGCACTCCTTATCAAATCTTCTACTCTTTCTCCATATTTAATACGAGTAAGAATTTCAGTCTTTGCAAATACAGTACAATAACTAGCAAGGGGAATATCTGAAGTAGCTTTAGTTGCTAAATTATTTAAATCTTTCAAGGGAAGATCAAGGCGGTAAGCGATCTCCTCAATAAAAGCCCCTGTTCCAGCAGCGCACTTTCTATTCATTTTAAACCGGATTATTTTTCCTTGGTCATCAAGTTTGATAACTTTGGTATCCTGTCCTCCTATATCAATAACCGTAATTTTTTTAGGAAAATAGTGATATGCTCCTTTAGCATGACAACTAATTTCAGTTTTGTTGCTATCAGTAAACGAAACCTTATTTTTTCCATATCCTGTAGCAGTAATAGATTTAATAGCATTTTTGGACAATGAGAGATCTGATAGGACTTTATGAAAAGCTAATTTGCTGGAATCTTCTATAGAAGTGCCAGTCCGTTTAACGAATGAGCTTAAAATCTCTTTGTTGTTATCAATAAGTACGGATTTTACGTATGATGTACCAACATCTATACCTACAAAATAAAGTTCCTTACTCATGATTTTGTTATAATCAAAGTTTTTTAATCGCGATTGATTGGAGGTAATTCACAGCCCTTAATTAATGAAACGAAAATCTTATTATATGGAGTTGGGATCCCCTCGAGTTCTCCATATTCTACTATTTTACCATTAAGAAATCCAATTTCTGATGGAATTCCCGCATTTATATCAGCTTCCATTGAAACTCTATGATGTCCAGCTTTATCTAAGTAATTCATACATGTATCTAAAAAATCAGGCTCGAAGGCAAGACCACGGGCTCGAGCAACTTCTATTCCTTCACGCAGTATTTCTCGGCAAATTTTTCTAGTATCTTCAAAGCCCATTGTTTGTTTCATTGTTGTATGGGTGGTAACGCAAACGGGACTTATTGCGTTAAGTATGCATTTTGTCCATTCATATTTTTTGATATCTTTAGTAAAGACGGTTTCTAATCCAGATGAATTTATGATATTAGCTAATTTTTTAGCTTTTTCTTCAGCTTCAGTTGTTAACACACCTAAGTAATTTGGTGGATTAAAAAAAGACATCCGAATTACTCCATCTTCTAAAATATTCCCAGCATAGTTAACAACTATACGGATAGCATTTTCTTCACCAACAAATTCTGCAATAAGGTCCTCTGTATCAAAACCGTTCTGTACGCTAATTATGGTGGAGTTAGGCTCCATAATTTTTTTGATTTGTGGTAAAATTTCATCAAGATGAGATGCCTTTACAGCAATAAATAAAGTGTTTAATCCTTTATTTTTCAACTCATCTATAGAATAACATATGTTTTCTTTTGGAAATTTCACATTAAATTCCTTAAGATTTGTTATTGTTAATCCTTTCTTCTTTATCTTATCCATATGATTCTTATTAATATCTACAAGAACAATATTATGACCATCCCTTGCTAGATAGGCTGCCAATATCCCACCAGTGGGACCAACTCCAATTATTCCAATTTTTATTTCATTACTCATATTGATACCTCTAATAGTTTTTTCATTAATTCTGATAATTTTTCTGCCGCAATTCTTCTTTTTTGTATATTGATTGTGTTTAAATCTAAAAATTGAAGTGCACCTGGAATACAAAACTTTACACATATAGGATCTCCCTCGCAGAGATCACATTTCAAGATCTTTCTGTCCTTATCAATACCTAATCCACCAAGCGGACAAAAAGTCACACAAAGTTTACATCCAACGCATAAATCTTTATCAATTAGAACAGCTCCTGTCTTCTCATCTCTACTTACTGCACCCATTGGGCATACAGTCTCGCAAATAGGGGTCTCACAATGTTGGCAGATCATTGGTACAAATAAACCAACATTTTCCCATTTTACGACATGAATCCTCGCTCGAGAGGGATTACTAACCTTTTCGTGAAAGAGAGAACATGCATTTTCACATAATCTGCATCCAGTGCATTTTTCCGGATCAACAAATAATATTTTTTGCATTTAATTCACCTCTATATTAAATAATTTGAGTTGGTTCCTTGTCAATTCCAAGTTTATTGAGTGATTCTTCCGTAGGAATACCATTTTTATCCCATCCATGAAGGTTATAATGTTCATCAAGCATTTTTTCAAATTTTTCTCTCTCTATTTTTAATCCTTTCACTCTAGGTAATCCAATAGGAGTTGGTTCCTCAAAATACCTATCAGGTAATATATCATCTTTTCTTGAAAATCCTTCTCTATTATTAAACATCCTTTCAAGAGTGTAAATCCTCTCACCAATATCCATAAGTTCAGATATTGAGAATTCCATTCCTGAAACTAGATAAATTAATTTTGAAAATTCCTCCCATTTTGGAGCGTGAACAGCTAAAAAGACAGTTTGAAACTTACATGTACCTATTGCATCTGTAACTGCATACAAGAGTTCTTGCCACCATACCATACGACTTTTCCCTTCATATGATCTATAATCAGAAGACATTTTTCCCCCATAAATCTCCTCCAGAAAATCCTCTGGTAATCCATAAAGATCTATAGCTGGACGTCCTCTTAAATGATCCGCACCTCTTGTTGATGTAGTAATACCTAATGCTAGACTAGGCGTGGGACGCTCATCTGAGTGTAAATTACTCATACCTTTTACTTCAATAGCATAATATCTAGATTCTTCTCCTATCTTGGGTATAGCAATTTTAAATCCATCAGCCAGTATATCTCCAAATCCTTCACGATTAGCAATTTTTCTAATTAACTCGTAAAGTACTTCTTCATTCCCCCATTCAAGTTTTATTCCATCAGTTGTTTTATCAGTAATTATTCCTTTCTCATATAATTCCATAGCCCAAGCGATAAGTCCCCCAGTTTCAAGTGTATCTAAGCCATACTTATTAACTAAATGGTTTGCTATAAGAACAGTATCCATTTTTTTGCAATCGACCATCGTGCCGAAAGCTCCCAAAGAAGTATATTCTGGACCTTCAGCAAAAAATGGTGCAAAAGAACCTTCTTTCATAGTATAGCGATGGCGACAACTTACTGGGCATCCATAACAACCCGACATTCCAATAGTGTACTTGTCCATCTCTTCAGGTTCAATATCCCAACCTTGCTCTAACTGATTTAATTGAAAGTTTCTCGTTCGTATTAAGCCAGTTGTATTTGTAGTACTATATATTATCAGTGTTCCCCATTTTGATGCTGCTCTAGAATATCGATTTTTCATGACCTTATCGATCATTTCTTTACAATAGGTAAGTAATTCCTCTGGGTAAGTAAATTTAATATCCATAGTTCCACGTGCTGCAATTGCCTTTAGGTTTTTAGAACCCATAACACACCCCATACCTGTACGTCCTGCTGAGTTTTTCATCCCAGTTCTTATATTAGCAAAACGTACAAGATTTTCTCCTGCTTTTCCTATAACTAAAGATTTGATTTCTTCATCTCCATGATCTGCCCTAATTAAGTTTTGTGTTTCAAATGTATCTTTTCCCCACAGATCTGTCGCATCTAAAATTTCTATCTCTCCATCATGTATCCAAAGGTAACTAGGTTTCTCAGCTTTTCCAGTGATAGCTAAATGATCAAACCCTGCCATTCTCATCTCAGGAGCAAAAAAGCCTCCTATATTAGAATCACCAATCGCTCCGGTAATAGGCGATCTTGCTGCGATATCACATCTACCGCTTCCCATTGCGGGAATTCCAGTCAATAGGCCTGCACCAATGAGTAATACATTTTCAGGGCTTAAAGGATCAGTTCTAGGTGCAAGGTGATTGTAAAGAAGATACATATTTATCCCTCTACCACCCAAGTATTTCTCCCGAATTGATTTAGGGATCTCTTTTTCTGTTATTTCTCCAGTAGATAAATTAATATAAGCAATTTTTTTATCCCAAACTATAGTTTTACACCCCTATCTCTTGATTTCGTATTATCGCAAATCTCTATGCTTTTCATTGCGATGGGAAAATGTACCCACATATGCTACAGAATTAACCTCAGAATTAATCTTAATACTAGTATTCAGTTGCAACCTTAAAAATTATTTACTTTTTATTTATATTATCCATTAGATTTAAATATTTCAAAGAAAACAAATAATTAGTAGTTTATATTAAAAATATATAAGAGAGCCCATTAAACTATAAAACTATAAAAAAGAAACTTTTGTATTATCTATCAAACCATATTAAGGTAAAAGTATATGAGTGAAGATCTTAAATGTAGATGTATGAATTGTCTTAAACGTTTTCCAGTTGAACTCAATTCAAAAGAAGCAACTTGTCCTCACTGCAATATTAAATATAGAATTTCTTGGCCCTGGCCAGGTCAACCTAAAGTTCGAGGTTTGGCAAAATAGGCTGAATTATTCAAAATCTATTGCTAATTCTAATATTTCTGTAATATCATAGATCTTCAATGATTCACTATCTAATTTTTTAGTGCGTGAAGCAAACCGAAAGTTAAGCTGACATTGGGGGCAAGCTGTTGTTAAGATTTTAACATTTGTAGGTTTTAAGTCTTTCATTAGGCGTGTTTGTGCTGATTCTAAACTAGTTTTATTATTAAATGACCATAATCCACCACCTCCTCCACAACATCTGGCGCAATCTCTATTCATTGGTAGTTCAATAAGTTCAACATTAGGAATCGCTTTCAATATATATCGTGGTGCATTATAGACGCCACTATGCCTTCCAAGTGAGCAAGGATCATGATATGTAACTCTCATATCTAATGGTTTCAATTTCACTGTCTCATTTTTTATTGAGTTTTCAAGAAATTGAGATGAATGAAGTATTTCGCAAGGCATTTGAATGTCCAAAACTTCAGGATAGAGTCTCGTGAAAGTATAATAACAGCCAGAACAAGGAGTTATTAGTGTTTCTGCATTAGTATTTTGGACTCTTTTAACTATTTCACTCGCAACTTTTTTTGCTTCATCCCACATGCCCGCTGAGATTAAAACATATCCACAGCATCCCTCTTTTTCTCCTAACATCGTGAAATCCTTGTTAACATGGTTTAAAATATTGATAAAAGACTCAGCAGTTTTTGGAGTTCGAGTTGCTACTGTACAACCTAGCCAACCAAGAGTTTTTGCTTTTTCTGGTAAATTTAATTTATAGTAATTTTTTACTCTTGAAAGTCGACGATGGGCGGGTATAGCGCTGGGGTCTCCATGCTCAAAAATATTTTTAGCAGCCGTATGAAACGTCTCTGGAACCAAATTATTTTTAGCTATTTTATTTCTTAAATAAAGTATTGCCTCATGAAATTCTAAACCTTGAAAGCATTGAGCAAAGCAGAGACCACATTTAGTACAGTTGTATATTATATCAACAACTTTATCAGACAAATTTATATCTCCTTTCATAATACCTTTGGTGACAAGCATTCTTCCTTTCGATGAATACGTCTCAACTCCATTAAAGGAAGGACTTACCGTACAATATCCACTACATGTAGTACATTTTTGACATTTGTTTAAGTTTTTCCCTACGAGTAAGTTCTGTACTGCTAAAGCAAGATTTCTAAAAGTACCATACCCACTTACAGGGAATTTTTTTAAACTTGTAATAAAATCTTCTTTATGATTTGATTCATCAAAGCAACTCTCAAGTTTAGGAATTTTAATATTATCTAATAGAATCACAGGTTTAGAAGATTTGATTAGAATTGGAATGTTGCTTTTTCCTCTCTCAATTAAGATAAAATCCTCCTTTTCGACTAATTTTTTTAGCTCACTCTCTTCATCTGAAGAGGATACTCGAACTACTATATCTGGTCTTATATATCTTTGATCTAAAAATATATGTTCGAAAGAATAAACGTAAAGATCTTCTAAATCCGTTAAAATTTTACCATTTTTTATGATGTGATTTAATTTTTCAATTAATTCATTTCTGGAATTCATTCACTTCACTTTTATAGAGAGGAATTAATACTTTATTTGACAATATTAATTAAAAATTTTTAACCTTATGATTAATCTTTATAATTTTATTGAATAAAATTTTTAACACCACTCGAATATTAAAGATTTAATGGCTAATGTCATACTAAAACTAATGGCTATATTCTCCACTGATACTGGAGTATCTCAGATCGAATATACTGGTGTTGAAATATTAGCTGATGTAATTGATCTATTTATGAGTGAGCATGGAAACAAAATTCGTAAGAATTTTTTAACCCCAAAAGGGAAATTAGAAACTCATGTTGTAATTTTAGTAAATGGTAGGAATTATTTATTCTTAAATGAGTTGAAAACGAAGTTAAATAATGGTGACCAAATTGTAATATCTCCTCCTTTAGTTGGAGGATAAAATTATTGAGTGACGTTAGATTCTCTCAACTTCTACTGGTTCCATCAAATCATACTTTTCTTTAAGATGACCTTTCATTAAATAGACCGCTAAGAGATAAAATGGGATTAAAGATAATTCAACGAATATTGAGATAATAAATGGTGCTTTCAATCCAACCATATCTAAGACAATTCCTCCAAAAATGGGTCCAATAACAGAACCAAAATTAACCATTACAGTACGAAATCCCATTAATTTACCTCTATGTTTTATAGTGATCCTACTTAAAAAGTTTTGAAAAGTTAAATTGCCAATTGATACAATCATCAAATCTAGGGTTAAAAGAATGGTAAATAAAAAAGATCCAGTAGTATTTATTAGAACCCAAGTTAAAATTGATCCAAGGATACTAGAAATGGTAATTCCAATCATTGGATGGAGTCTATCAACATAGCGTCCAATGATCGGTGAAAGAAATAATGCGATAAATCCACTTGGAGCATAAATGAACATCGCAAGTGTCTCATCATTTATTATTTCATTGATAATATATATATTAATGAAGGGTCTGGCTAAAGAACCATTTATGTTAGCTAAAAACAGTACAATCCCAAGAAAAATTAACCCAAATGTAAAGGTGCTTATCAGCTTTGATGATTTATTTGTATTTTGATTTACGTAGTTGTTATTTTCCTCTTGTTCCGAGAATTTAACTGATTCATCAACATTTCTATAAAATTTATAACCACCGATAAAATTTGAAATTCCAAATAGTAAAATAGCTAAATAAATCAGAAAAGGATTATTTGTATAGCCTGAAGCAAATCCAAAAATTGGAAATCCAATAAATGACCCTAATACAGTACCCCATCCAATAGCGGCATCTCTTTTACCGTAGGCTTCAGAACGGTTATTTTTATGAGATTTTTCAGCGATTAAAGTATCAAATGGAATCCAAAAAAAACCAGCAAAAAAACCTATACAAAAAGTACTTATCCCGATCCCTATTAATGAACTAAATATAAGAGCGGTATAGAGTATGAAATATGCAATTCCTCTACCAAATGAACCTAACAAGATCAAACTAGTCTTTGATTTAATTTTATCTGTAATAAAACCAGTAAAAAATGAAGATATCATATAACCAATTACTTGAACAGAAAATAATAACCCAATTTGTAAACCAGTTGCTCCAATTATAATACTCGCGACAATAGGTATAAGATATTCCAAGAAAAAAAATCCTACTGAGTTGAACATTACAATATTTATCATTGAATTAAAATCAGAAGTAAATCTATTCTCAGACTTCATTGAAAATATTTAAACTGGTTAATTTGAAGTAAGAGGGTAAATAATGTAAAAAATATAATTATTATCACTATATAAATGAAATTTTAAAGTTATAGAATTAGTAAATTAATCCAATCCGCCACGAGAGCCGGCTTATCTTGCCCTTTGACTTCAATTGTATGATGAGAGGTAAATCTCAATCCCCTTTTAACTAATTCAACTTTAGAAATATATGTTACATCTCGAATAAATCCACCAACAGGAACAGCAGAAATAAATCTTATTTTATCGAATCCATAATTAATAATTGATTTTGCGTCAGTTACATAGA
>JAEOTW010000376.1 GCA_016839655.1 Promethearchaeota archaeon
GTCTAATTTTCGATTAATAAATTCTAGATTCTCTTGTTGAACTTGAATATCCTCTTGCAAATCCAATTTTTTAGCAAAGGTTAATGCCTTTTCGCAAAATATTTTAGCATTTGAATAATCTCCAATCGCGACTGAACAGTATCCTAAGGATCCCAATGTTTTTTGTAACCCATAAGGATCTTTTAATTCTCGATATAAATTCATTAAATCGCTAAAAATTTTAATCGCTTCAGAAAATTTGGATTGATCTATTAAAATTAGTCCAATTGCCTGTAACACTGCTGCAGATTCTTCTTTATCACCTAAGTCTTGGGCAATCTTTAAAATTTTTTCATAGCACTCAAGCGTATCACTATATTTTTCTAAATCGTAATAAATTTCTGCTAAATTATAGAGAGAACTGAACATATATATCGAATGATTGCTCTCTTTCGCAGAATTGAAAGCTTTTTGAAAAGCTAATATCGCTGAATTTAAATCATTTTGTTTGATTAATAAATTTCCCAATTGAATCTGAGTTTCTGATTTTTGTATATTATTCCCGAGTTTATCCCTAATTTTTAAAGCTTTGATCGTCCAATCAATAGCTTCTTCGATATTGTTCTCTTCTTCCCTTAGATCACCGAGATTGCTGTAAATAGTGCCTATACTATCTAGATTCCCAATACTTGTAAAAATATTTAAAGCCTTAAGATATATTTCATAGGCTTGTGAATACAATTTCTTATGACTATATACTACAGCAATATTGTTAAGATTTAATGCCTGTCTTGGCATATTGGCTAATTCTTCATTGATTTTAAGAGCTTCTTGGTGATAAATAAGAGCTTTATCATAATCATTTAATTTCATACTATAAAGATCTCCAATATTATTTAGCAGAGTAGCCTTACCACTTAAGTTCCCTATTTTTTCTTCTAATAATAACGCAGCTTCGTAATGCTCTAAAGCTTTTTCATCCTCATCTTTATCACTATATATTGTACCCATGTTGTTGAGAGCGTTAGCCAAGGCGCTAAGGTGTTGACCTTCTTCAAAAATTTTTCTCGCTTCTTCTAGAAATTCTAGAGCTTTCTGCAAATCCCCTCTTTTGCTATGAATAAATCCAAGGCTATTTAATCTTTGTCCAATTGCAAATTTCTTATCTAATTTTTTGCTTATCTCAAGTGCTTCTTCAATAAATTTTAAAGCCTCATCATATTCTCCTTTCTGTGTTTTAATTAGTCCAATATCATTCAGATAAATGGCTTTAAATTTTAGATCCTCTTCACTTTCTGCTAGCAGCAATCCTTTTTGAGCACATTCCAATGCTTTATCAATATTTCCTAATTCCTCATATAATTTTATAACAATATTATATTTTCTAAGTTCTCTTATTCCTGAAACTATTGGTTCCACCCATTTTTTAAAGTCAATGGGTTTAGACTCTTGAGCAATATTATAATTAGTTTTAGGTGGAATATTTATTAATAATTGGGACCATAAGAAATTTGATACAAATTCTGCTGTATTAGTTTTAATACGGTATATTTTGTAAGTATTTGAGTTTCTAATATTTAATAAAAGCCGGTCGCAAGTAGATATCTCATTAGAATCAATTTTATTATCAGGTTCGATTTCTTTAATCTCAATCTCTTTGTCAAAAGTATGATCAATCCATATCAATCGTTTTAAAGTAGGAAAATTCTCTAATAAGGGACCTATGTCAAATGAATCATTTCCAGAATAACCCATAACGATTAGCGTCCCACCATCTAATAGATTATGTATAGTTTCTTTTTTAAATGGTTCAATTGCAAAAGTCTCCCCTTCTCCCCTATCTTTACCTAAAGAAGTTAAGGTAGTAATTAAAGACGAGGTAGTATTTACACCAGTAATTAGATTCTTTTTCGAACCATGAATTTTATACAAAGGAAATTTATCCTTTTCATAAATTTTATGATAATTTTTGTTATCTAAATACTCTTGTTTGGTAATTAATGGGAAGATATTTTCGTGCTGAGATTCTGGTAAGATTTGCTTTAAAGCATATTCTATTAAAAAGTCAAAATTGGTTGTAATCACTGGATGGTGATTAATAATTTCCTCTCCTAAATAAAAATTTATGATATTAGGACTTGTTATTAACTCTAAATATTTTAAAAAATCAAGGTCATTATCAACATTCTTTTGAACTCTCTCCACTACCAATTCATATCTTAATCCTGGAAGAGATAATAAAGTTTCAACTTCTTCTTTTGGAATAATAAAACTTAATAAGATTTTAGAAAATTGTATTGCTGAAGGAAGCGAACTTGGGGGGTCCATTGAGATACCTGCCCCAACAAGATAGATTATTTTGTCCTCTTTGTTGAAGATTTTACTTAATAAATCGACGTTTGAAATTTTTCATCACTGATTTTTAAGAAATAGAATTAAGAAAATAAAGTAAAGATAATTTTAAAGATTTATAACTCAATAATTTCAGCTTTCATTTTATC
Organism: Promethearchaeota archaeon; assembly: GCA_016839655.1. Next base: position 2,481 of record JAEOTW010000376.1, read on the forward strand.
AGTATCAATAATTGCAAATGTAGATCTTCCCGTTAAATATCCGCATGCCTCGCCGGGATTTACAACTAATACTCCATTCTCGTACTTTTTATTTACCATATTGTGTGTATGGCCTGTTAAAATTATATCATATTGACCAGATTTAGCTATAGCATCAATAGTGTTTTGAGTTGGCATATGTGCAGCATATACATTTTTACCACCAAAATCTTTATTAATTTCCATACCCACGATATCACATATTTGTCCAAGATTTTTAACAAGAAAAACTCGCTCTCCATCATTGTTCCCGAAAACTCCGAAGAAGTTCTCCTTTATATTGTCATTTAAACCATCAAACCATCTTTTTACAAAAGGGGCAACATAATCTCCACAATGAATTAGAGCATCAACATTTCGCTCATTCATAATTGAGACTGCTTTTAGTATATTATCTTTATGATCATGTGTGTCTGAAATAACAGCTAACTTCATTTTTTTATCATTTATTTTTATTTTGATGAATTAGATTAAGATAGTTCGATAAAAAAACTTTTACAAAAAAAAGATAAATAATTAAGATAGTTATTTTATTTAATTAGTGCTTTTATAACAAAACTGGTTGGTCTTAGATGATTGAAGAATTTTTTAAAACTGAAAGAGAAGCTATTAACATAAAGTTAAAGGCGTATTTTAACGATTTAAATAATACTGAAAAGGAAGTTTTATTTGCGGATTTTTACAAACAGCTAAGAAAGTTTATTATTCCTAAAAAATCTAAAGCAAAAAGGCTTCATTCAATATTAATGATTGCATCCTTTAGTGGAATAATAAATCCTATATACTTAAATGAAGAGATAGACAAAATTAGAGAAATTTCTTTAGCAGTTGAATTGTTACATAGTGGGCATTTAATCCATGATGATCTTATTGATGATGATAATACAAGAAGAGGAATCCCTACTTTCCATGTTCAATTAAAAAATGAAATTGAAAAGGTTTACAAATCTATGGATTTAGAAAAGGAAGAGGAATTATTTAAATCGTATGGAAGAGATATAAGTATTTTAGGAGGTGCCTTTGGCTATCTACTAGGTTTAGATGTTCTAAAATCTTCAAAATTTCCTGAAAAACTGAAATTACTAGCGATTAGTGAATATAGTGAAGGCATTGAGTACTTGATGAAAGGTATGATAATTGAAGAATATTTATCATACCACAATATTACTATGACACTAGAGCAATATTTAAGTATAGCTGAAATGCAAAGAGCGAGACTTTTTGAAAAGGCTACTAAGATTGGAGCAATACTAGCTAGAGGTAATTTACATTATCAAATTGAACCATTAAGTGAAGCTATGTTAAGAATTGGTCAAGCACATGCAATACGTGATGACATCCTTGATATGGAAAAAGATATTAAGAATAAAGCCAAAAATAGTTTTTTAAGAATCATTGCAGTTCAAAATACTGATGTAGAGCAATCAAGGATTCTCAATGTAATATATCGACAGCCAAAACTCACCAAAAATGATATAAAAGAAGTTGAAAACATTTTCATAAACACAAACGCCATGATAATAGCTGAACAATTTAGCAAAAACCTTGTCTCTCAGGCAAAAAGGTATTTAGCAAATATATACCCAGATCTCAATAAGAAACAAAAAGTATTTTTCAATGAATTTTCAGACTACATATATCTTAGAGATTTTTAATGTTATACCATAATTGCTTCAATTTTATGTCTGTTTAACATTAACTTGGTTAAATTTTTAAAAACCTCTAATACGTTATAGTTTTCTAATGCACTTGTTAGAAAATATCCATCAAGTTCTCTCTCTTCTAAATATTGATTAATGGCATTTTTACTAACAATTTCATTTTGGGGAGTTTTATCCAATAAATCGCTTTTACTCCCGACTAATATTATAGGAATTGAATGAGTATTTTCTATTAATTTTTCATACCAATAATCCAATTTATCGAACGATGTA
>JAEOTW010000166.1 GCA_016839655.1 Promethearchaeota archaeon
GTTCCACGTAAAGCAAAGTCAACGATATATCGAAATCTATCTTGACCTCCTAAATCCCATAATTGCATTTTATATAATGTAGTGAAATAATCTACTTCCTTAACAAAATGCTCGACTCCAACAGTCAATTTAGATGATTCTATAAATTTTCCATCAATGTAACGCTTTAAAAGTGTAGTTTTTCCTACACCAGAATTACCCGCTACAATTATTTTCAAGATCTGTTTTTGTTGAGAAGAAACATCTAACATTTTCATAATACCATTTTGTTCACTTAATTTAATCTAATAGAAATAATCTAAATAAACCGATTGGAATGAAAATGAAATATTCATAATATAGTAGTAAGGAGTGTGAAATCAATGATTTTTAATCATAGATTAACAAATCGTGAAACGCTGATTTCACGATAAATGGATTTTTGTAATAAAATCTTTTGAAGGCATTTCACCAAATACAAACATGTTAACCACTTGTTCTCTAAACTCTGAATCAACTTCAGATAATTTAAACATTTTATTTAAATTACTCCCTTTATTTTCGTAAAGGAAATTGATCATTGAAGTTTTTAATTTGAAATTTCTGATAATATTTTTAATCTCCTTGTTAGTTCTATAAATTTTTAGACTAGCTTTCGAGTAATCTTCATTTTGCAAGGCCTTTATAGCCGTTTCAGCAGCAATTTTACCCGAAGTTACTGCAAATTCAATGCCTTCACCACTTATTGGGGAAACAAATCCTCCAGCGTCACCAATCAGCATTAAGTTATCAGTATACAAACATTTTTCCAGTATTCCTTCAGCAGGAAATGGATAAGCACTTGACCATATGATTTTATTATTTGAGTTTATCAATTTTTTAACATTTGGATTTTCAATAAAGTTTTGATACATTTTATGAATATTGCATTTTAGATTATCTTTTCCGAATGTGAAAGTGCCTATATTGTATCTTTTGTCGTCTAATGGAAATATCCAGCCATAACCTTGAAATGGTTTAAAGAATACGTATACACGTTCTAGATCTAAATTGTGATTACCTTCCATTATTGTACATTTACCAATCGCCAATTCATTATTTTTCCATTTAGTTCTTATTCCTGATTTTATAGCTAATTTAGAACTCATTCCATCAGCGGCAATCATAATTTTCCCATGATATTCTTTATAACCCGTTAAGGATTTTGTTTTTATGCCAATTTTTTTCTGATTTTTCAATATGAAGTCATAGGTAACATTATTATCGAAGACTTCTGCTCCAGCATCTAGAGCAGCATTTCTCATGATATTGTCAAGTTCTAATCTGTCAACTATTATAGAAAATTCATCTTCTGAACCTTGAAATTCTAATTTATGATAATCTGCTGAATGCATAACAACTCCAGTTATTTTTTGACCATTAAAATTTTTTAGCGAGGGATATAAATTCACAACGCTTGAATGAACAGCTCCTCCACATGGTTTTCGCCATTTAGTATTTTTTTCAATCAACGCAACTTTGAAACCTGCTTCTCCTAAAATCTTAGCACAATGAGAACCTGAAGGTCCAGCCCCGCTTATTACAACATCAAACATAATTATAACAATTTTTTTACTTCTATTGATATATATTGAAATGTATCTAGGGTTTATTAAAAAATCGGTATATTTTTAATAAAAATAACGCTACAGACGTTTAAGAGTATTAAAATTGGGCATTCATTTATAACTACATAATGTTATATCTCTTATTTGAAAAAGCGCCCTTTTTCCATTATCCCATTTCCATATTTTAGTCACTTGCTCGTAATAATAATTACGGGCGTTTTTTCACATCTATTTCTATGTTAAAGGTATGAATAATAGCTAATCTTATATCTTTTATAATATTAATGAGCGTTACTGACATTTTTGTTATACTATGACGCATAACTATAAAATTACCTATAAAGAATTCAAGACGGCCTTAAACAAGTTAAAGTACCCTGATTCATGGTTTTGGTGCCGCTATACTATAAATCCTTACTCGGGATGCGCACATAGTTGTATCTACTGCGATGCTCGAAGCGAGCGCTATTATTTAAGTCAGGATTTTGAAACCGAGGTGGTTGTGAAATCTAATATAGATAAGATTTTAGACCGTAGAATAAAAAGATCCCGTACGCTACTTCCTGATGTAATTGGTCCTGGGGGCGTTTGCGATGCGTATCAACCAATTGAATTAGAAGTGGAAAATACCCTAAAAGTATTAAAAGTAATAGAAAAACATAGCTATCCAGTAAACATTGCAACAAAATCAGACTTAATAGTTCGAGATGCAGAAATATTAAATAGAATTGCCAACGACACTTGGTGTACTGTTGGTTTTTCTATAACTACTATGGATGAGGAACTATCTCAGTTCTTAGAACCTCATTCCTCCTCACCAAAAGAACGCCTAGCAGCTTTAAATAGAATCAAGCAAAAAGCGCCTAGTGTTCAAGTTGGAACTTATTTCATGCCAATTATTCCCTTTTTAGAAGATAACGATGAAAATCTAGAAGCTGTAATAAAAGATTCAAAAGAAGCTGGAGCGGAATTTATTGTATTTGCTCCTGGATTAACTCTTCGTGATGCTCAAGCTGATTTTTTCATCAATAAATTAAAAACAAGCAAATACAACTACGCCGTTAAACCACTTTTAAACTTATACAAGGGACAGATAGGTCCCCCTAAAAATTATGTTTTTAAGATGCATCAGAAGTTATTGGCTTTATGTCAAAAGTATAATATCGCGGTCCGAGAAAAGAGATGGATCCCAAAAGATTTTAGAAAGTGGAACTATAAAATTTCAGAACTATTATTGGTAAAAGATTATATGGATGAACTAAAATTTGGTAAATCAAACAAATCGTTTTATTGGGCAGGAATGATACTTAACAACTTAGAAGAATCGATAATTAATATTTATAAGAGAGGAGAGTTAGCCGGACTAAAGAATTTTAATTCTAAAGTAAGAGAATTTGTAGAACCTTATTTGAAATTAAGTAAAGATTTGAATGAAAAAACCGGAATAGACAAATTTTTATGATAGATACAATCGTAAAGGAAATCTCAAGTTTGTTGGTTAAAAAAACACCTCACCTATCTAAAGATCAAAAAGAAAGGATGTATAAGATATTAAATCCAGACACAAATGATTATGTTATCTACGGAATTAGAATGCCCGAAATAGAAAAGATCGTCAAGACCGTCTACGAAAAATTTGATTGTAGCTATGATGACGCTATAGAGGTTTTTAGAACATTAACTAGAACAAATGTTGAAGAACAAAAATTTGCCGGATTTTTCTTCTTAAATCGATTCAAGAAACATTTCAATGAACAAATTGCTCATATAGTTAGAGAAGAATACTCTAAATATTGTCACACATGGAGTCACTGCGATTCTACTTGTGTAAGACTCTTAGGTCCATTTTTAGGAAAAAAAGGGAATGAAGTACTAGCCTTGAATATTATCGACAATTGGTCAAGTTCAAATAATTTATGGATAAAAAGAGCTTCGATGGTTATCTTACTCAAAATTACTATGATAAGAAAAGATTTTGATGAGATTTATATTTTTGAATTGGTGGAAAAAATGTTAGACTATTCTAAAGAAAATTATATTGAAAAAGGAATAGGGTGGCTATTAAAAACATGCTCCAAATATAAACCCGAAGTAATTATTGATTATCTATCAAAGAACAAAAAAAAACTATCAAGGTTAATCCTTCGATACGCCAGCGAAAAATTACCTAAAGAAAAACGGGCAGAAATCCTTAATAAACGAGATTAAATATACGTCTCTACTATTATACTATTATTATTAAAAAACATTAAAAAATTGATTTTCTTCTGATCTTACTACTATTATCCTACTTCCATCAGACTCTCTACTACAAAGATTTAAATATATCAATCTTTTATAGTAGTATGTGGTGAATAATATGACGAGGGAACCTGATAAAAAAAAATA
>JAEOTW010000167.1 GCA_016839655.1 Promethearchaeota archaeon
GCCCACTCAACAACCTTTATCCATGCAAGAGGGGTTAAGTCAAAAAGACTAGTACATGCTTGATCACAAACATCCCATGAATCAAAATCTTTTGCCCAGGAATCCATTTGCTCCCCAGTAACCTTTGCAGGATTCTCAATAAAGCAAGCTAGTAATCTTGCGTCATGAATACCAGAATCCCATAGTTTTAAAGCAAGTTCGTGGTCTTTGCCGATATCTTTAGCAATGGGCCTCAACTTATAAATTGAAATGCCAAGATTGTTCTTGGGATTGATCCCGTATCGTGCCATACCCTTGACTGCTTCAGGATTCGCCATTGATCTCAATTTTCTTAATATGTTTTCATATTTCATTCAGAAAATCCCACAACATAAATTCATAGGAGTATAATAAATAATGACTTAATTTAATGTTCCATCTGGTATGTTATAATAGTTTCATCGTACCGGACACATTTTTATTAACAAGCTTATGGAATAATGTACTGGCCTTAGATGAAATCTAGTAAATCAAACAAATTTGAAAATATACCTAGGATTATACATTTATGGGACATAGATGGATTCGTTAAACTTTCTGATAAGGCTAGAGAGATATTTAAGGGAATAATTAGGGAGTATGGTGTTAGAAAACTTGCAATGGACCTCAATTTTGATCGAGAAACTGTTTATTCAATATACAGTACTGAAAGGAAAAAAAGTGCTCATTCGATTAAACATTTATTAAAAATAGCTGATTTTTTAAATTATGATCTGGAAACATTGGAAGAAGAGGTGACACATTATGGGGGTAAACAGACACATATGTATGAAATTTCGTTTCCATTTTCATTAACTCCTTTACACTTAAGGGTAGTTACCATACATGGTGACGGTAGTTTTTATTACAATAGTAAACAAAATAGCATGAATGCTGAATGGTATCAATCTGGAGGAAGAATAAATTATATGGAGAAATTATTAGATAAAGTAATAGGTAATAACCCCATAAAAGGCAAAATAAAATCTAGAAAAGATAATGTCTGTTCAATTTCGATACCAAATCATTTAGTAAGATTAGTCTGTATTTCCTTAAATCTAGAATTGGATTGTTTTCATTCAACAGAATTTTTTAGGAAGGTTTCTAAACTCCCTCCAGAATATGCAATTCAAGTCTTTTTTCAATTTATAGTTGACGAGGGATACCTCAAAGGTACGACTTTAACAGTTTCTCAAAAAAAGAAATGGAGCAGAAATGGATTGAAGATTTTACTTGATGGCCTAAATTTTGACTATTCTGATCCTATCAATGATAAACAAGATATTACAATTTATAATTATAATTTCCCAAAGATATTTGATTATTTAAAAAAAGCAAAAAAAAGATATGGCAATGTTGCAGGATTATGGTTTAAAGAAAGAGAATTCATAAAAGCTTGTAAAAAAGTAAATCCTTCTCATTATCCTTTAATCAGAAAAAGTATGGGGATAAACAAAGAAATATTTAATACATTAAAGATAACAAAGTCAATATTCAATTATCAAGATATTAGAGAATTCGGAAGAACGTCTAGAGAGGTAAACAGAGCAATAAGATGTTGGAAGAAAAATGAGCTAATTAAAAGAATTGGTTGGAATAGATATAAGGTACTAGAGGAAGATATTAAATAGATAGCCAAGTATCAACGCTTGAGGAACAGTGATAATAGGTAACCATAGAGCTGCTTTTTTTCCGATATTGTGCCAGATGAGGCCTAGCTCTGTATAATCTGTTATCACTCCTGAAAGTAAAAATACAAAACTATTCCCAAATGCTCCTGTTTGGTTAAATATCTCAAATGCAAGTGGAGAACTGCCCTCAGAACATACCTCAATAATTGTAGCAAAAAGAAGGGTTACTAATAACCCTAAAAATGTTGGTCCCATATATTCCATAAAAAGATGATGGGGAACATACGCTCTAGCAAAAGATGCCATGAGCATACCAATTAAAAGCCACCACATAACCATTTTAGTAAGTGACCATGAACCTTTAATCGTTCCTTTTATCGCGTCTATATTGTTTTTTGCGGTAAAATCATATTCTTTCCATCTTCGTTTCACATCTTTTATTATAGAAAAATCTGTTAATACTGGTCTGTCTTCCCCCATTGCACAATGACTGCACTCGACCATTCCCTTTCGTTCCAAACTTTGATAGATTAAACCAGTTATCATTGCAATTATCAATGCAGATATAATAATAAATGCAGCCTTCAAGCCAAAAAAACCAAAGAGGAGAACTGTGATTGGAAGATTTGCCCATGGTGATGCCAATAAGAAGGCTACAACAGAAGCGGTATTTGCTCCTTTTTTATATAACTCCATCGCTATCGCTAAGATTCCATGAGAACACGCGGTCATCAGAAAGCCAAATATGATGGCGTAAATTATGGTTCTTTTTCTGTGTCTTGATAAATACTTCTCAATGTATTCCCTTGGTATAAAATAATCAATAATACCACCTATAAGAAATCCTAGTAGTACAGCCCACCATATTAGTTTCAGGTAATCAATAAAAGCTTCGAAAAAATCATTTAAATATGGTATAAAATAGCCAATTATTAGTAGAACAATTACTACAATTCCTACCATAAATAATCGTTCTTTATACCATTTCTTAGGTTTTACAGCGCATGAAGGACATTCTTCATGTTTAATATTGTGTTTTTTCTCATATTTTTCGATGCATCCTTGAGAACAAAAATAGTGACCATGCGCTGGAATGGTTCCTTTCATCCCACAAATTGGATCAATTTTGTTCATTTACCAAGCCTATTGTAATTTATTATTTCAATATTTTGCCTGTTTCCATATACCAGAGATAAAGATCAAGTTCAGCCAAATTAAGACCTGATTTTTCAGCGATTTTTTTTAATATTTTTTCAATTTCTAAGTATTTTTTTCTAGTGAGAACTTTAGGTTTTTCAATTAAACCATATTTTACCATGATATCTACTATATGAAAATCAATAATTGCAAAATCATCAAAACCAATGTTTCTTAAGAAGTGACTAGTTTCTTTATATCCGATTCCTTTAACATTTCTAACTAACCATTCTCTTAATTCGTCATTTTTAAGTGATTCGATAACTCTTTTAAGCATATCTTTGCAATTACGAGATTCAGATATGTATGAGGCCCTCATGTTTGGAAAACGATGGCCCAACTCCTGTAATTTTTTTGCTAAATCCTCTTCAGAATCATTTGAAAAACACTCTCCAATTTCATTCTGAATTTTTATGCTCTTTTCAGCATTAAAATTTGCAGTTAGTATACAAAAACACATCTCA
>JAEOTW010000168.1 GCA_016839655.1 Promethearchaeota archaeon
TCATGTTCATTTGAAATTTTCATTGCCAATCGTTTAATACCATGTGATTCAGCTATTTTCTGAGCTTGAGATAAAAATCGCCGAGCTGCCTTCATATCTAACTTTATTAAGGCTAATTTAGCTTGCATTATGAAAGTTTCACAAAAGTATAGAAATGAATGTGATTTTTCAGCGATTTTTAATAAATGAGAGAGGTGTTGATCTACTTCATCAAGAACTTCAATATTATTGGTCATACGAAATTCAGAGAGAAGTACATCACAGAGATGGATTAAGGAATCTATAATAAAATAAACACTAATATTTTCTGTTTTGATGACTTTGTTCAATAATTCTTCAACTTTTGCTTTATCTCGTATTCGAGAACTCCTTTTGAGCATCAGTGCTTTAGTGTATTGTAGCACTGTAACAAAATAGCTATTTGACTCATTTTGAATTACCAGATTTTCTAAGCGTTCAAAATATTTTTGAGCACGTTCAAAATCGCCTTTTACGAGAGCTATTGATGTTAAATTACTTAGGATATTGAGTAAATGCAGAGGATTCCTGTCCCATAGTCGTAAACTCTCTTCCAAATATTCTACAGCCAGATCATAATTACCGATTATTGCATTAGTTTCTCCTATGTTATTAAGTAATCCAGCATAATACCATTTATTTTTAAGATGCTTGAAAATATTTAGACCTTTCATATTGTGTTCTAGACTAAGTTCAAATTCACCCTTTTCTAAATATACTACGCCATACATCAAATGACAACCTGCAATATAAAAATGATTAAATCTCATCATCGTTGCTATTGACATTGCTTCATTTATATATTCAAGAGATTTATCTGTTTCTCCTTTAACATCAAGTATCCAAACAGCCATAAGAAGATGGGCAAGTAAAACTTCAGCTGAATTACTAAGTTCATTATATAAGTTAATTACCCACTCATAACAACTTCTTGCAAGCTTAGAATTGCCTTTCTTCATATGATCATATCCTTTTACCACATTTATCCAAGCTTTTCTATGTAATAACTCAATTTGAGATGTGTTAGAAGTCTTTTTTATTAGTTCTTCAGACTTTTCGATTATCATTCCGAATTCTTCAATTCTTTCAAGTTCTAATAATCCAAAGAACATAAAAATTAGTCCGTCAACTGCTCGGAGATGTTGCTTAACCGATTGGTTTTCTTCAAACATCTTTTCCCCAAATACTAAAAGTTCTTTATATTTTCCCTGACTGTTAAGAACAAAACCTTTAAGATATTGGTAATATCCTTTTTGCTCAATATCAAGCTCTTCAAGTTGAATCAACTCATCTAATAAATCACTAGCTTCTTGAAGTCTACCAGCATCAAATAGCTCTTCAGCCCTGGTGAGTTGGCTTTGTTCTGAAAAAGACATAAATTGAATTATTTTGGATTATAGGCTTATGAATACATTAAGCTAATCATTATTTTAAATATAATGTAAATTTGGAATTTAGCATTAAAAAGAAGGAAGATGAAAACACTTAATATCATAGAGAATTACTATCTTTCTATGATTATTGAAATAAAATAACAATCTAGAAGCTAAACTAAAAATCTATAGATTCACTTTTTTCTATAAAGATTTTTGTTATTAGTGGTTCAAGGGCAGGAATATCTCTCACATTAATCTTCTTGTTCATTTGATAAAACCTCTTAATAGTCTCCCATAATTCATTATTACATGTCATTTCATTTATAAATGATTTTATCCGGTTCTTAGCCAAATAAGATTGACCCTTATATACATAACACATCAAGAAAGGAGATACGGAGTTCATTAGGAGCGTGTGGTCACCGAAAGAAGCTCGTTCAAGCCCTTCCGAGAATTTTTCATTAATAAAAGCATTAATTGCGGTAAAAAAACCTCCAAAAAGGTGGTCTTCAAAAGTTTTATCTTCTATAAAAGATTTAGAGAAAAATGGCATACCGCCTTCTGAAACAATTAAAAGAAGAACGGGTTCCTCTTCTGAAATCTCTGGTATATCTATTTTTCGTTTTGCTATCATATGTGCCATTTGTTCATTTAATCGTGCTAATTTCATACGTTCAGAGAAGGATATTTTAGATTCTTTTAAGTTCTCCCACATATTTAATTGTTTAAGTAATTCATCATGTTCATGTGAAATTTTGATTGCCAATCGTCTAATCCCATACTTCTCAGCAATTTTCTGAGCTTGAGTTAAATAAAGTCGAGCTGCCTTCACATCCAAATTCGTTAAAGCCAATTTAGCTTGCAATATGAAAGTTTCACAAAAAATTAGATATGAATGTGATTTTTCAGCCATAGTCAATAATTGAGCGATGTAATGATTAACCTCATCCAGGACTTCTAAATTATTAGTTAAACGAAATTCTGAAAGTAGTAAGTCACATAGATGAACTAAAGCTTCTAACCTAGGGAATTGTCCAGAAATTGTTGTTTCAATGATTTTTTTTAATAACTCTTCAACTTGAGCTTTATCCCGAATTCGAGAACTCCTTTTTAACATTAAGGTTTTACAGTAGTGATATACTCTAGCACTATATTTGTCTTGTTTTTGATTTACAAGATTTTCCAGACGTTTGAAGTATTTGTCAGCGCGATCAACATCATCTTTTAAAAGTGCTATAGACATTAAATTACAAAGACAATTTACTAGCTGTACAGGACTTTTTTCCCAAAGTTGTAGACTTTCTTCCAAATATTCTAATGCTAGGTCATATTTACCAATAATTCCATAGGTATGTCCTATATTATTGAGTATTCCTGAAGTATACCAATTATTTTTGAGTTTTTTTAATAGTTTTAAACCCTTCATATAATGGTCCAAACATAGTTCAAATTCACCGATATTAGAATATATGACACCAAATCCCAAATGACAGGCTGCAATCCAGATATGATTAAATCTCATCCCTTTTGCTAATGACAATGCTTTATTAAAATGTTTAAGGGCTTTATCGAATTCGCCTTTTACGATATATATGCAACTAGCTATATGAAGATGAGCAAGAATAACTCCATATGAATTACCAAGTTCATTTTGTAAATTTATAACCCACTTATAACAACTTCTTGCAAGCTTAGAATTGCCTTTCTTCATATGATCATATCCTTTTGCCACATTTATCCAAGCTTTTCTACGTAATAACTCAATTTGAGATGTGTTAGAAGTCTTTTTTATTAGTTCTTCAGACTTTTCGATTATCGTTCCGAATTCTTCAATTCTTTCAAGTTCTATTAATCCAAAGAACATAAAAATTAGTCCGTCAACTGCTCGGAGATATTGCATAACCGATTGGTTTTCTTCAAACATCTTTTCCCCAAATACTAAAAGTTCTTTATATTTTCCCTGACTCTTAAGAACAAAACCTTTAAGATATTGGTAGTATCCTTTTTGCTCAATATCAAGCTGTTCAAGTTGAATCAACTTATATAATAAATCACTAGCTTCTTGAAGTCTTCCAGCATCAAATAGCTCTTCAGCCCTTATAAGTTGACTTTGTTCTGAAAAAGACATAAATTGAATTAATTTGGATTATAGGCTTATGAATACATTAAGCTAATTATTATTTTAAATATAATGTAAAACTAGAATTTAGAATTTAAAACAAGGATGAGGAAAAATGAAATATCATAGGGAATTATTATCTTTCTACAATTATTGAAATAATATTATTTCCAAATCCTCCAAAATTGCAGGTAATTCCTGTTTCAGCCTTATCAACTTGCCTTTTTCCAGCTTCTCCTCTGAGTTGCCACACTAGCTCTACAACTTGGGCAACACCAGTAGCCCCAAGTGGGTGTCCACGCGCTTTTAATCCTCCTGAAGGATTAATTGGAATTTTTCCACCTATTTGAGTTAAGCCATCGTGAGCTGCTTTAGCGCCTTTTCCCTTATCAAAAAACCCAATATCTTCAGATTGAACTGCTTCAAGAATCTCAAAAGCATCGTGTAGTTCTGCTACATCAATATCTTTTGGAGCTTTATTCGCCATTTTATAAGCTTGGTTTGAAGATATTCTCAAAGCTTTAAGTGTGGTAATATCTTCACGTTCATATACGATATGAGTATCTGTAGCTTGCCCAATACCGGTTATCATAATCGGTGTGTCAGTAAATTCTTTAGCTTTCTCCGCATTACATAAAACTAAAGCTGCTGCTCCATCAGAGATTGGACAAACATGAAAAAGCCTTAATGGGTCTGCTATTATTGGATTTGTTTTGTCATCATTGAGAAAATCATAGATATTATCCCAATTCCCCTTTCCTTTTTGAATAGCACTCTTCATAATATCCTCAATTGTTCTTTGAAAATGTGCCTTTGGATTTAGTGCTCCATTCCTATGATTTTTAATTGCTATATCTGAAATCCAATCAAGCTTAGTATTATATTTTTCAAGATAAGTTCTTGTTAACATCCCTGCAAATGAAGGAAGAGAAACTCCATGACGTCTTTCTGCTTCTGGATGTGTTAAAGTAGCTACATTTGAAGTAACATAACCGGGAGTAGTAATATGAGTCATATTTTCTCCACCCACTATAAGTACTAGATCACTCATACCCGAAGCGATTGCTTGAAAACCAACTTTAATCGCTGACCCTCCTGACGCCGGTCCATTTTTTATATGATCCGCTGCAGCAGGAATTAGACTAATTTTATCAACGAGAGCACTAGCTATACCTGATAGTTGATTAAACACTCCAGGACTCATTGCTCCTACATAAACAGAATTAAAATCCTTATTTTTAGTATTGGAATCTTCAATGGCTTCTAAAGATGCTTCACTTAATAAATCCATTAATCCCTTATCTACTAACCTTCCGAATTTAGTATGTCCAACTCCTACTATTGCTACTTTATTCATTATTAATACAATCTTTAATTTAAGAAAAAAATAATAATTTATTTAGGATTTTCATTTTTAATTAATTTTATTTATAATAAGAATATGTTTATACATAAAAATTTAATATAAACACTAAGTAGGTAAAATATCTTGCTTAAAGGGATACATTTTCTTTTAACTTATGCATGCAATTATACATGCGATCATTGCTTTCTATATTGTAGCCCCAATTCAAAAGGTACATTCACTTTAGCCCAAATTAAACAAGTACTTGATGAAGCTATAAAAATTAAGACCGTTGAATGGATATATTTTGAGGGGGGTGAACCCTTTCTCTATTATCCCATAATGATTGAAGGACTGAGATTGGCAAATGAATTAGGTTTCAAAACAGGACTGGTTTCTAATTCATATTGGGCAACAAGTGTTGAAGATGCTGAAGTTTGGCTTAAACCAATTTCTGAGACAGGGATTTCAGATTTTAGTGTAAGTAATGATACTTTTCATTATGGGGATGAAGAATTAAACTTATCTAAAAGAGCAGAGCAAGCAGCGAAAAATTTGAATATGCCATCTTTTTCTATAGCAATTGAAGAACCAACTGTCGAACTGGGAATTGACAAAGATCATGAGAAAGGTGAACCCGTGATCAAGGGTGGAGCTATGTTTAGAGGAAGAGCAGTTGAAACTCTAACTGAGGGTTTACCCCAAAGGTTTTGGGAGGATTTGAATAAATGTCCATATGAAGACTTGGAAGGTCTTGGAAGAATACACTTAGATCCATTTGGGAATGCTCAGATTTGTCAAGGGTTGAGTATTGGTAATTTTTGGGAGAAACCTCTTTCAGTATTGATTGAAAATTATGATGCAAATTCTCATCCAATCTGTGGTCCCTTAATCAGAGGTGGACCAGCTCAATTAGTAAAAAATTATCAAATTGAGCATGAAGAAGAATATGTTGATGAGTGTCATATTTGTTATCTTACAAGATTGAAGCTTCTAGATAAATTTCCACAATATCTTACTCCTAGACAAGTTTATGGATTAGAATAAAACAATCTTTCTTAGTATATTTTTTCAACATTTTTGGAAAGGATTTGCAAGTAATTTTTGTCGCTGTAAATTCTTAACCAAAGTATTAAATACAATTTCTTTTGTATTGTATTGGTATAAGAAATTTCCCATCACATAATTGTATATAATAAATTGGAGGGGGTTCATTTTGATTGAAATGGGGGAAAACCAACCTAGTAATGTAGAGGATTTATTCAAAGCTATTTATAATGATTCTCCAATAGGAATTGAACTCTACAATTCAAAAGGAAAATTGATTGATTTAAATCAAGCATGCATGGAATTGTTTGGTATATCAAGTAGGGATGACGTTAGAGGATTTAATCTGCTAAATGATCCAAATATACCTAAGGAGTATCTAACTAAATTAAAACAGAGAGGGACAGTAAGGTTTGAAAATGTGTTTGATTTTGATTTGGTTAAGGAACAAAAATTATACAAAACAGCACGAGTAGGTAAAATCTATCTCGACGTACTAATTACTCCCTTATTCCTTGGAGAAAACGGAACTATTAGTAATTACTTAGTTCACGTTCAAGATATTTCCGATCGTAAAATAGGAGAATATAGATTAATAGATTTAAATGAGGAGTTAGAAAAAAGAGTACAAGAGAGAACTAAACAATTGAGAGAGTCAGAGGAAAACTGGCGTTTTTTAGTAGAGGAAGCTCCCGATATCATCTTTACTGTAGATCGTAAAATGAAGATTTTGTATATTAATAAAGTCCCCAAAGGTATGACAACAGAACAGGCAATCGGTACAGATGTGTTAGATTATGTAAACCCGGAGTATCATAAAAATGTTAAAAATTCGATAGAAAAAGTATTTCAAACGGGAGAGTCTGATTATTTTGAAATTTCTGCTCGTGGACCAGACGGTATTAACTCATGGTATTCAACTCGACTTGGAGCGATAAAACAAAATGAAATAATTGTATCTGTAATGTTGATAACACGGGATATATCTGAGCGTAAAAACATGGAGTTAAAATTAAAAGAATCCGAAGAAAAATTTAGATCAATTGCGGAACGTTCTCTTATGGGAATAACTATAATTCAAGATAACCATATTAATTATATCAATCAACAAGCTGCTCATATGATGGGTTATTCTGTTGAAGAAATGCTTAATTGGGATTTTAAAAAAATTTTTAAACACATACATCCAGATGATTTAGGTTTAGTTATAGAGAATATAAAAAAAGCTCTATTAAACTCTCATGATGCCTTAAAATACCTAGAATATCGTGTAGTAAATAAATTGGGTGAAATTTTATGGGTAGATAACTATGGCTCCCAAATACAATATGAAGGAAAACCAGCACATGTTATAACATCTTTGGATATAACAGAGAAAAAATTAGCTGAAGAAAAATTACAAAAAGAAAAAGATAAAGTAGAAACATATCTAAACCTCGTAAATGTTATTGTTGTCACGTTAGATAGAGATGGAAATATTTCCCTCATAAATAAAAAAGGAAACGAAATTCTGGGATGGAATGAAGGAGAATTAATAGGGAAAAATTGGTTTGAAAATTGTCTTCCATCTCAGGATAAAAATAGAGTATATAACTATTTTAAAAAATTGATAGAAGGGGAGTTAGATATAGTCCCATTTTATGAGAATCTAGTGATCACAAAAAAGGGAGAAAAAAAACTAATTGCATGGTCAACTATCTTATTCAAAGATTCTGATGGAAAAATAACAGGGGCTTTAAGTTCAGGAGAAGATATTACTGAACGTAAAAAAACAGAAGAAAAAATTCAACAAAGTGAAGCTGAATTATCTGCTATTTATAATTATACTCCATTAGCTATACTTCTATTAGATAATGAGCGTCGAATTAGAAAAATTAATAAGTTTGCATTAAAATTTACAGATCGTCGAGAAGAGGAGGTATTTGGTATTCATGGGGGGGAAGCTCTACGTTGTTTATATTCCATTAAGGATCCTCGTGGATGTGGATTTACTGAACAATGCCAAGAATGTATAATACGAAATACTGTCTTAGATACTTTGAAATCAAAAAGGCCTCACATTAATGTAGAAGCTACACTTTTCTTATTACCTGGTGGTGAAACTGATAAGGTCCATTTACTAGTTTCTACTGTTCCTTTGAAGCTCGAAGGGGAAGATAGAGTTCTTGTAAGTATGATTGATATTACTGAGCGTAAAAAAGCAGAGCATAAATTAAAAGAATCGGAAGAAAAGTATCGAACATTAATCAATAACATCCCTGGAATGATTTATAGAGGAAATCCGGATTGGACAGTAGAGTTTATAACTAATAGCGAGGTGATTTCAGGATATTTAGAGGAAGATTTTATCTCTCAAAAATTTAATTGGGTTGATATAATCCATCCGAGTGACAGAAAATCAGTTTTATATGAAAGTTATTCGATGTCTGAAAAACCATTGTCAATATCACAGAATTATAGAATTATCACCAAAGAAGGAGATATAAGATGGGTAAATGATCATAAAATATCTTATTTTGATGAGAAAGGAAATTTTTGTGGAGTTGATGGAGTTGCTTATGATATTACTGCACGTAAAATAGCTGAAGTGAAATTAAAAGAATCAGAAGAAAAATTTAGGACAATTGCTGAGCAAACCTCTTTGGGTTTCATGATTCAACAAGACGGATTTATTAAATTTGCCAATTCAGCAGTAGCAGATATGAGTGAATACTCTATACAAGAAATTAATAATTTTTCTGTAGAGGATTTAATAAAAATCATTCATGAAGAAGATAAACCAGTTATCAATGCTAAGATGAAAATTGTAAAAAATGATGGTTTTGAATCTTCTGAACAATTCGATTTAAGATTAATTACAAAATCAGGTGGTCAGAAATGGCTCGAAATTATTGCCAAACCAATAATTTATCTGGGTAAGAAAGCAGTATTTGCAACTCTTATAGATACTACAGCTAAGAAAAAATTAGAAAAAGAGTTAAAAGAAATAAGTAGATTGAAATCTGAACTTTTAAGTAGAACATCACATGAATTAAAAACACCCTTGGTATCAATAAAAGGGTATACAGATTTGTTACTACGTCAGCATTATGAGATGCTCGATATTTATACTATCTCTGTTTTGAATGAAATTAAACAAGGATGTAATCGTCTTGAATCTTTGATTAAAGATCTTTTGGAAACTTCAAAACTAGAGTCAGAAGAAATACAATTAAACATGCTAGAGGACGATTTAGCCTTTTTAATTAAATTCTGTATAAGAGACTTAAAAGGATTTGTAGAAATACGAAAACATAAATTAATTTTAGACATTCATGATAAAATGATTACAATGTTTGAAAAAGAAAGGCTTTATGAAGTAATCATGAATTTAATAAGCAATGCAATAAAATATACACCCCCAAATGGACAAATTTTAATCAAGTCTGAGATAAAAGATGTCAATTATATAATATCAATAGAAGATAATGGTATTGGTTTAACCAAAGAAGAAAGAGATAAAATCTTTAAAAAGTTTGGAAAAATCGAGCGTTATGGTAAAAGAATGGATGTAAATTCCGAAGGAACGGGATTAGGCCTATATATTTCAAAAAAAATAATAGAACTACATAAAGGTAAAATTTGGGTTGAATCGAAAGGAAGAGATAAAGGTTGTACGTTTTATTTCTCCATTCCAATAGTGAAAGCGTAAATCTAAGTTGTATTCTTTAAATTTTGACCAGTTATTCTTTTGAAAGAATTCAAATATCCAAACTCTATTATTAATTTATTAATTTCACACTAAGAATTATTCAGAATTAAAGGTTGTTTTTAATTACATATATAGATAGAGAAAAATTACGTGTTTTATTTAAATGGTACATGCAAGAAGTAGGAGATAATTTAATCTCTGTTCTTGTTGTAGGTCGTGATGGATTAATAGTTGAAATTTTAACAATAGATTCTGAAAAATCAGAGGAAAAAA
>JAEOTW010000169.1 GCA_016839655.1 Promethearchaeota archaeon
AGAAACTCCTGGTGCGCCAGGATCTAATCCTCTAAGGACATCAATTTTGGTAAGACCTGCGCCTGCACCTAGAAATTTGCCGTAGAAATTTTCAACTAAAAGTTCATTCATGTAAAATTGCCCTGGAGTTAATTGAACTGTGCTTCCTGGACCTGCTGCTATGGCATTATCAAATGCAACCTGGATGTTTGCAGTATCATCTCCTCCGGATGGTGATACAATAAATGTTGGTGAATCAGCGCGTACCGGTCCGATTATCAGAGTAAACATTGTGAATATCATTGTTACTATTAAGATTCCGAATAATACACTTGATTTTCTTTTCATTTTCATTTTTATTTTTTCAACCTCTTTATGTCAAATTAGGGTTATTGTTATTTATCCCAATATTTTATTTTTAGATTTAGCTTCGGAAGATTAGGTAAAGCTCGAAGTTTGACCTTTTATTGATAAAGATAACTTTTCATTAATCTAAACTCAAATTTCTATAAATTTATAAAAAAAAAAAAGATTTAAAGAGCAATAATGGCACTATTTCTCATTTTTATAAGAATTCTATTTCTTTTTTAGTTTGAATTTAATTAAAATAATTCCACACCCCAAAATTACTCCGAATAGTAGAAAATAGTTATATCCCGGAATTCCTGCAGCAATAGCAGCGCTTACAAACCAATATTTTTGCCAGCTTGAGCTATATTTAAATGTACCATTAAGAAGAATACCTCTCTCTTTTTCATACCACACTTCGCTCCCATAGTCGTCTTCTAGTATCCATGCTGCCATTGAACCATGCATCGCTTCACCAGTCACATTGAAGAGGTGGTCTACGTTTGAGAAGAAATTAAATAATAAAATTTGATCATCTATTGAAACATCCGTCCAAATCCATGAATGATCATGATCTCCATTATCTGGTGCAGGACTCTGCTGGTTTGATACGATTCTCGTGCTGGTATTGACATCCCAAAATCCTTCCACATCGATTGAACCCCCCAGATACCATTTAATATGAAACATTTGATTCGGATTTTTTGTTAAAGTAAATCTTGAGGGTATATCTTCATCAAGAGAATAGTACCTATAGATATGATTAACGACTAAGCCATTGGTTATTCCCACTTCATTAGAATATCCAAACGCTAAAAAATTTGAAAAGAAAATCGAAGAAATGATGATAAGCAAAAAAATTCTTATTGACCAACTTTTTTTCATTTTTGTAAAACCTTTTTTATTTATATTTTTGTTAAATATTATTCACTCTACCAATTTATTTTTAGATTTAGCTTCGAAAGATAAGACAAAGTCCGAAGTTCATTGAATATTACCTTTATAAAAAAAAATTAGGATATAGAGAAAAATAAGCATATGGTCCTTTTTTTAAAAAGAAATATAAACAGATCTAGCATATTTTTAAATGAGTATTGTAAGATAAGTTGATAATGTATTGAAATAACAGTCCAATATTTAAAATAAGAGTACTAAGGTGTTTTTGGAAGATTTGTGCTAAGAAATTGAATTATCCACCTCAAGAAATTATTACTCCTTTAGGAATTGAGAAAAAGAATTTTGAATATATTATTTTGTGGATGCTAAACAATAATGAGGAATGCAATTGGTCTGATTTCTTAGATGAACCCTTAGCATTTAGTCTAGCTACTTTATCAAAATATATGAATCTATCAATAACAAACGGATTCGTAGAAAAAAAAGAGAAAGGACTTTATAAGATTACATTAGAAGGCCGAAAAAGATATTTTGATCTAAGATTTAAAGATTCTTTCGATAGAAAATTAAGGTATCCTCCTGAAATAATCTTAAAAAAGCGAAATTATGATCATATAATTCTCTGGATGTTGTATAACAATGAATTTTGCAATTGGAAAGATTTTCTTGAGAAACCACTTTTGATCAATCATAATTCCCTTTCAAAAAACCTAAAGCTTTTATTAGAAAAGGGATATGTTGAAAATGATAATAATAAATATCGAATCACTAAAACTGGTGAATCTCAATATACAAAAGTATTAAAAAAATATGATTTAGACTATCAGACGATTTTAAATGAAGAAATCAAAAGACTTGAAGATATCAAAGAAAAAACGAAGAATTTTCTTGAAAAGTATGAAATTGATAGTGATGAAGTGAAGATTATCTTCCTAGACTTAATAAATCATCTCGATTATTCTAAAGCTGAAAGCTTGTTATCATCTAAAGAGGATTATTACAAGATTCTTCTATTTTTTAGTGTTAATCATCCTATAATGTATCCAGACTTTATATCACCTGAAGAATTTTCTTCAAAATTTAATATTAAAATTAACACTCTCAATTTTTTTATTCAGCAAATTGTAGAGGAGAATTTGATAGAGTTAAAATTCTTTAATTTAGGGATAAATAAAGATAAAAATTATTATTTCCGAGTGGACGAGAAATTTGAGAAGATGTTAAACTTAATCGTGGATGAAAACATAATGAAATTTAGTTTTCTTCAAAAACAGCAGCCAAATATTCCAAAAAAGGAGAAAAGTCTACGAACAATAAGTTTAGTAGAAAATATTGTAGAAGATATAAGTAATAAATTATTTGATCAAAAAGCGAAGCTTTATATCGCGAAATTTCTGCTAAAATATGTCAAATATTTATATACAGATTTTAAAAGAAAAGACTTTTCTAATAATTTTATAGAGACGTTCAAAGGTATGGCTTATCAAAATATTATTAGTTTAAATTGGGAAGATTATAAAAAACTACTAGTAAAGAAAGGATTTTTAGCTTCCCTCTTGAAAACCTTTCCAAAATATGCAATTTTAGATGAATTGAAGAAAAAACAGTTCAAATAATAAAATTTCAATTCGCACTTTTGGCAACATTCCGAAGTAAAATCTAAAAATATTTTTATTACATATTTGTATATGATCTAATCAAAAATAAGGTTGAAACAATAATGAAGAGATCAAATACGATAAAGATTTTGTTTTCGCTTGTTCTCTGTTCAATTTTCTTTTCGAATTTTCTTACAGTTGGCTATTCTACAGGAGTGGAAATTCCCGGTGGTTTACAAGTTGTACATAATCTTAGTTCTAGCGTAATGCAAACCCATAGGAGTACAGTCACATTCACTAGACCAACGAGTGATATCATTCATGTCGTATGGTATTTGGGAGATCCGATTGATGATACAGCTTCTTGGGATGTCAACATCCATACTAGAATTGTATCAAACTCACAAACTTTTGGGCTATGGGATGGAGAACATTCATTTTTTTGGATTTATGCAAATGTTTCTCTGGATGATCAACTAGTATTGAGTAATATCTGGAAGCATATTCATGCTGCAGATGGTAATGCTGTATACAATGTTACAGGTGAAGGGATGCATGGTTCTATGGATTGTTGGATTTTAGAAGATGCGTATGGGAGTGAACTGTGGTATGAAAAACAGAGAGGTTTTCTTGTGAATGGTACTAGTACATATTCTACAGATTACCATACCTATGAATTAGTGAGTGCTGGAATTCCAGGAATTCCTGGATACAATTTCCTATTGCTAGTTAGTATTATAGCTATAGTATCAATTATTATAATAAAAAAGCGAAAATTCAAGTAATTAATTTTAAATATCTTTTTTTTTTTTAATTTTTGAATTCAATAGTAGAAATTTATTGAAATTTTCATTACTTCGGACTTTATATAATCTTCCGAAGTTAAATCTAAAAATGCTTAGCACACTATTATTTATTTAACAATTATTATAATATGGGTACTACTATTTTATTAATGGCTTGAATTAATCAAAAAAATTTGACAATAAAATGATAATATCTGTGGAAGATACAAGAGGAGGTAAAATAATTAAATTAGACGTTAACGAGAAACATTTAATTGAAAGCATAATTACAATTGTTGTCAAACACATGAATATCATAACTTCTGAGCAGCGTTCTTTTGCTTTAATTTATCAAGGAAAAGAATTACCTAATTCAATAACAATTGCAGAAGTAGTTCAAAATTATGGTTTAAAAGAAAATGATAAATTAGAACTATGGGCAAAAGTAATAGGGGGGTAAGGTATTCAAGCCTTTTTCAAACCCTCAACAAATGCATCAAAATAAGAACTTGTGGCTAATGCCCATTTAAACTCTTTTTCAAAGCCTCCCTGTTTGTATAAATCGATTGTTTTATTAAATATGGCTTTAATTTTTAAATAATCATCATTACTAATAGAATTTTGATTTGATTGTTCAAATTCCATCCCCAACTTTAATACTTTACAAAATTCTGAATTTCCTAATGCTAATAATTTTAATTTCTTGTCAGAAATTATTTCACTAACTTCAAAAAAGTGATTTGAAGCTTCTAAAAATTCTTCTGGTTTCACATTTTCTTGAGCATATAACATGAACTCCCATGCTTTGCACAGGTGATATAATACTTCAGGTTCTTCTCTATCTTTTTCGATATTTATATTTGAGAAGAGCCTTTTAAACTGAGATGCTGCATTGGAAAAGCTTTTTGTTGCCTTCCTTTTATCTCCTTGTGTTTCATAATTTCTTGCTTGCTCAATTTCAGACCAAATATTATTATATTTAGAGATTGGTTTCTTTTTTTTTTTTACTGTTCTCTTTAACATTTCTTCAATAATTGAAAATATCCTTTCTTTAGAATTTTCTTGGACTGCAGAAAATCCAAAAGTTTTCTCTTCTAATAATTCTTCAATTTTTTCCACTTCTAAAGCTATATCTTTCTTGTCTTGATAATTAGCAATTATAAAATAATCAATATCCAGAACTTTGTTTTTTAAATCTACCAATAAATTTTGAGTATATTCTAAATTAATCATACTTGAACTTAACACTATACAAATGATGTCGATCACTTCTAATAAATCTTTAAACGAGTCAAAATTATTAATCAATTCTTCTATATCAATAACTCGTAAGACGCAGTGTTCAACATTTTCCAATCTAGACGTATCAATTGATTTTTTAAGAATTTCGTTCAAATGTAAGTCTATTTCTAGAATAGTTTCTCCAGAGAACAAATTCAATATTGTTAGCTTTCCTACCCCTTTTTGTCCGGTTAAAAGTATTTGAACTGAAATTACTTATACACCAAATATACTTTCTTTTTTATATTATTATTTAATTTAATTATGGATATTAATGTTAATTAAGGTATTAGTGTTGAAGAGTTTTGTTATTCTCTTCCTTTTAGATAGATTAAAATTCCTAAGGAAAAAGGGATTAACCAAATGATTAAAATCCATAAAAAAACGTTCAGTTCTCTATTTTTAGCATCCTTGTACACCCATATAGATAATAAGGTTGAAACAATAAAGGTAATTACCAACGAAATAATTAGAATTAGAAATATAAACTCTATCATTGAAATCACTTTTTTGGATATAATTTTTATTATTTTTTTTACATTTTTTTAGATTTATTCTCTATAAATGGAGTTTCGCAACCCCAACAAGAATTTTCTATCTCAATTAAAGCATCACGACATTTTAAACAGTACCATGCTTCGCATTTAGGACAAATATAGTTTAATCCTGAAATTTTATTCTTACAAACTAGACAAAATCCTTTTTCTCTGCTGTATTTAACATCCTCTATGCTAAAATGTAAGGGTTTACTAAAAACTCTCAAAGTATCTTGGAGATCATCTTTTTTAATAGCTGATTCCCCTCTTCTATTATAAAAATAAATTAAATACCCTACAATGAAAATTATTGTAAGGAGGCCTATCCAAATTACAATTAAAAATAAATCTACTAATTGAAGATTGATAAATAACATTGAAATCACAAAAACCACTAGTAAACCTATCATAATCAAAATAATTGGCTTAATGATTGGTTTTGAGAATAACTCGAAATGTGTTATTTGTGGAGATATAGAAATAAAACCACCTATTATAATAAAAACTGGCCCTAAACTAGGTAAAAAAAGGTTCAAATATTTTATTAGAACCAATTCTAAGCTCCAACCAACTAAGAAAAGTACTAATCCAAAGGTTATGACTGAAGAGATAATTTGAAACTCACGATCCGATTTAACTGAGGATCGTATAAATAATAATATTACAATTATTGTACTAAAAAATACATAACCGTACAGATATAAGTAGAAATATAAATAAATATAATTAATAACATCGTAAGTTAGGATTATTGTATTTAAATCTCCAGTATATGTTCCTACTAGGATATAATCGATAATAAAAAAGAAGAATCGTGTTATCGCGATAGTAAGCCAAAAAATACCAAATCCTACCAATAAAATTTTTTCATTTTTATCCTTTTTCTTCAATCCTTTAGAGAAATACAGAATACTACAGATAGAGATCATAAATATTGCCATACTCGAAAAAAAACGTTCTATAGGATCAAAAACCATAATATTTGTATAGTTGAGATATTTAATAAATAACTATTAGGGAAATTCAATATTAATAAATTATGATTTTTCTAATAAATTATACCTAAAGTTGTTAAGAAAGCTCTCTAGTAAATAATTTATATATTAATCTATCTTATCTAATTACTTAAAGCAATTAAAATTCTTTCAAATATTTTGAGATGGAGAGAAATTTTAAAACAGTACTTATTATAGTAAACCTATTCTTTGTATTTTCAATAATAAGCATTCCCAGTATTGTCATTTTTGCAGAGTTTGTGGGCTTTAGCAAATTTAACGAGTCTCTTACATATAAATATTCATCAGAGCCCCCTCCACTTGAAAATGAATTGAATATAACCACGGATTTAGGTATTATTGATATAAAATATATTGCTGAACCAGTTGATTATATCATAAAAATAGAAGTAAGTATTGAAATGGCTGGTCCAAATTTAAAGGGAAAATCATACTTAGATTTTTTTAATATAGGTTGGGAAAATGTCAGCGCTCCATTAAATTTCACTTTAGACTTAATATCTGATATGATGCTAGATTTCTCAAATTTACATATCGTAAAAATTAATATCAATGTCACGCTTAGAGCTGATATCATTTTTGAGATAAATGCTTCAGTAAAAGAAGGCTCTATAAAATTAACAGTTCCAATGGGCATTTCAGTTAATAATTTATACTCAAATGTTAATATTGGTAATATCCTATATGATTTTAATAATATTAATGTTGAAGGAAATATTACTGGAATTATAAATAATGGAAATTTGACGTTACAAGCATATAACAATCATTATACTCATAATAGCAAATTAACTTTGATAAATAATAGGGGTTATAGTCTAATCAATATTTATCAAGATGAGGAAATGGGTGCGAATATTACAGGTACCGCAATCACAAAATCAGGACTTATTCAGGTAATTTATAAGGATTATTTAGCTAATATTGGAGCACAATTTATATTAAATAATAAAACAAATTTTGGAAATGAAGTTGAAAACAAATGGGTGGGATTCACCAAATATTTCTTACCATTACTCGGAGGCCAGAAATTTACTTCTTTTGATTTTCCTACTCATAATAACTATAATTTCTCTTTATTTACACATGATGAGGGAAATTATATTTGGAATCTTTATAGTATCCCTAATTAATATAATTACAGGAAATTAATATGCACCTTATTACTGTGAGGTTAAAAAAACATATAGTATTAAAGTGAATAAATATTTTTTAGGACAAATTTTAAATGAGCACCATCTGTTGCGATTCCTCTTAAATTCGCAGCCCAAATATCATATTTTATGTGAAAGTATAACCATACAATTGGGTATAACTGTTCAACTAAACGTTCTTGAATGTTAAAATATAGCTGATCTCTCGTATTTTCATCAAATTCCATAACTGCTGCATCCATCCATTGTTGGACTTGTGTATCATTAAAATGGAATACATTCCCTATAGCATTAGTACTATTTGAGAACATTGGGTTTATAACCTCAACAGGGTCTAGAAAACTAGGAACCCATCCTGCTACAAAAAAATCTAGTTCACCGTTGTTCGCTTTTTGTACCCATTCAACGTTTGCTAGTTCAATTATGTTAATTTTTACACCGATTTGTCTAAGATTTTCGATTAAAATATTACCTACAAAATAATGTGACCAAAATCCATAACTTACTGAAAAATTGTATTTCGCTAGAGGTTTTGAACTATTACTTATCATTTCCCATTCATTTCCAGCAGTTATATTGTCACTTACGGTTAAATTAACTGTACCAGGCCATTTAACTTCTTTTAATGTTTGTCGCGCTTCTGTAATATTATAGTAAGGAATACTAAAATTATCCCAGTGGGAAATATGCATCCTTTTTGAAAGAGGAGATTTTGCCCTTATTAAATGTCCATTAAAAACCTCTTGAAGATAGGCAGTATAGTTAAAAGCATAAGAGATTGCCTTTCTCATTGTGAGATTAAATTTATTATTATTCATTCCAAGATACCATAAAAGCATTGTATCAAATTTGTCAATTTTGGCGTGAGGATTGCTTTCAATTAATTCGAGGGTTTGATTATTACGAGTCCCTTCTGCATAAGATAGTTCTCCAGATTGTATTCCCTCAACTCTTTCAGAACCATCCAACCATAAGAATCTTACTTTACTAATTGATGGTGCACCACCCCAATAATCTGGATTAGCATGCATATCTGTTACTCCACTGTACCCATGAATGTTTACATCACAGGAATCTAAAATAAAAGGTCCTGTTCCAATCAAACTTCCGGTCCTAATATCTATGAACTCATCTTCAGGAGTTGAGGTTGGAGAAAGTATATATGAATTCCACAGAGCTAATAAATGTCTGATTGGAACATAAGGTTGGTTTAACACAAACTTTATTGTATAATCGTCAATTATTTCGGTACAATTGATAATCGGTTTCCTTTCTGAAGTTAGATAGGCATATTCCCACGCCCAAATTTGATCATAGGACATAGTTTCAATAAATCTATAAATTCTCTCGAAGTTCCACTGAACCGCGGTAGCGTTAAAGGGTGTTCCATCATGGAAAGTAACATTCCTTCTTAGTGCACAAGTAAAGTTTAAATGATCAGGGCTCCAAGTTCCATTCAATGCTAAGTTAGGAACTATCGGTGTATTTGTTTTGTTTTGATCATAATCAAATAATCCTTCAGCGATTTGGTTAATAAACCAAAGATTTGCATAATTTGGCTCTGGATTTTGAAGGGGATCGATAGAATCTGGAGCCCAAGCTAAACCACAGATAAAAACAGGTTCTGGAGTTTCTTGTAGTTCTAAAAAAAAGTAAACTCCACTAAAAATTGCTGCCATTGCTATAATACTCGTAGTTCCTAAACCAATTTTTTGCTTTTTATTTAATGTTTTAAATATTTTTCTTTTCTTTTTATGCTTAATTTCCTTCTCACCCATCAGGACCCCCTCATTATTATTTAAATTTACTTTGGTTTTTATCCTCAAAATACTTGCCAAAATATGGATTTAAAGAGAAACCTCATTATTAGAATTTAGCTGATAGATAAAATAAAATTAGATTGACATGTTTATAATAATTACTACTTTTTTGTATATTCACACATTTTAAAATTAATCTGATGATTAAGAGGTTTTAAAAAAAAAAGATATAGAGATTGGAAGAAAATCACTTTAGGTGTGATCATTCGAGAAGCGGTTTATCTAAACTTTTCCCTCCATTTTCTATATTTAAATTAGAATTTCACAATCTTAATTCCTCAAGGTTATGATACCACATCTAGCCAGTGGAAATTATTATTTATTACGCCTGCTGTACCATACCAGTCTTCCCAGGTAAAATCAGCAGGAGGAATTCCTCCTCCTGTCATGTGATTAACGTAAAACCGCCAGCCTTTAATATTGCTTCCGAAATATTGCCCATGAACTAGGAATTGATATGTGATTTTATAACTTTTACCAGCTTCAAAATATCCGGGATCAAATCTGACAACCCACATCCACACACGGGTTTTAGTATCTCGCCACACGCCGTCTGGGTACAAAACAGTATCTTTTGGAATGACCCAACTCCATCGTTGCATAGTGATTTCTTCGTCATCTATGAAAAGGTTCATTTGATAAGGTGGGCCAGGATCCAATCCTGTTTCTATTTCATAATCTGAAACAGCCCATCCTGATCTGAAAAAACAATATTCCATTGCTGTAATATTCACCTCCCAGTGACCCCCAGGACCAATAAAAGGGTAATACCAAGCACCAATATGATTACCACCAGAAAAACCGAAGTAACCGGGTTTTTTAAATAAGTATGCAGGCCATTTGCCTGGTTCTGCGTAAGCTACTGGAATTAAGAGAATTAAGGCACCTAAAGTGGTTAACAATATCAATTTTGAAGATTTTCTCATTCTTGTGCCTCTATTTTATTTTTGATTTAAAGCTACTAAAATGATCATTTCATATCAATGAAGATTATCATTAAGATTGGACAATAAATCAACAGATTTCGATCGCCCATCCTTGATCATTGATCCAAAATGACCAGAATAAAAATGAGATACCATAATATTTAACTTTTTTGTCAATTTGTACAAAAAAAATAATTCGCTAAAGGTTTCAAATTATAGGCTTAGAAAAGATATAAGAAAGATTATTATTTTTTCAAAACAAAATACATTCTTCTGTTGTCTTTTCCTTTATTAACTGTTTTTGTCATTTCAATCTTACCGATTTCCTTAAGATGATTGACATGAGTACCGCCATCAACTTGTACATCGATATCACCTATTCTCACAATGCGAAATTCTGTAATATCTTTCGGAAGTCCAACAGCTAATCGTGCTAATTCGGGTTTTCCTAAAACTTCCTCTCTGGTCATATAATCAATCGTTATTGATAAATCTTGGTCAATTATCCTATTTGCTTCATCAACAAAAGCATGTAATTTTTCCGGAGAATAATCCTTCATGGAAAAATCCATTCTTGTCTTATCTAACTCAATCTGATTACCAGTAATTTTTGCATTTACTCTGCTATATAGGATATTACTGATTAAGTGAGAAGCTGTATGATATCTCATATACGTGTAACGTCGATTCCAATCAATTTCACAAAAAACTTCATCTCCTTCCTCTAATCCTGGTTTATCCACTTCATGGCTAATTTTACCTGAGAATTTACCAACATATACTACTCTATACTTTTGATGATCTTTGATTATGAATCCCTCATCCCACGGTTGACCACCACTTTTAGGATAAAAAGCAGTATCCTCAAGAATTATATACTTATCATCTTTTACACTAATAATCTTGGTTTTCCAACTTTTAAGGTAGGAATCATCCATATATAACGGTTTTTTCATAGAGAAGAATAAAGAAATTTTGCTTTTAATTTTATTTTTTGAATAAGTTTAAAATAATATATGATTAAATCATAAAATAAAAATATATTGATGAATCCCCCTTACCATTGCAGGTTGTCATCCTTCAACAACAATTTATTTGAAGGGCTCATCCATAATGGGGATCATCATTTTTTGTCTCAAATTTTTTATCACTTAAACCTTAAAATCATAAAATATGTTATTTTTCTGCAAGTGGGACAGAAATAATGTCCATCTTTGTTTCCACTCATTTGATTTGTACAATTCAAACAAACAATCATCCTGCATCAAATGGTTAATGAAGAGCAGGATTTAAAATATTTAAGTTATAATTTAAAAGTGAATTTTTAGAATTAAAAATAGTTAGTCTAATATAAATCTACATTCAGATATAATGTAATTTCCATTTAACAAGTTGTAGGAAAAAAAATGAATAAATAAAAAGATTTACATAATTATGTATACCTATTTAATAAAAATTGAAACCTCTTACAAAATAATTCTGATATAAATCATGAAGTTTGTAGAAGTAGCGGGTACAAAATTTGAAGTTAAAAGCGGATTCCTTGATTTAGGGCTTTTAGAAATAAAAGATATGGATGAAATAATCGGATTATCAAAACTAAAAGATTTAAAGAATTTAGAGCTAAGTTCAAATCAAATTGTACATATAAAAGGTCTTGAAGAACTAAACGAGTTAGAGATACTAAACCTAGGGAGTAATCTAATCATACAAATTAAGGGACTTGAGAATTTAGGCAACCTCAAGATTTTACATTTAGTCAGTAATCAAATAAAAGACATTAAAGGCTTAGAAAACCTTGAAAAATTAGAAGAATTATACTTAAGAGGTAATCAAATTACAGAAATTAAAGGGTTAGGTAAATTAAAATCGTTAAAAAGACTAGATCTTTCTTGGAATACTATTTCAGATATTCAAGGTCTTGAAGAACTTTTCAATCTCGAAGTTCTCTGGATTATGGGAAATCAATTGGAGCAAATCAAAAAACTTGATAATTTAGAGAATTTGGAAGTATTAAATCTTGGAGGAAATCAAATTAAAAGTATTGATGGATTAGAACATCTAAAAAAATTAAAGAGTCTTTATATAAATAATAACCAGATTCAAGAAATCAAAGGGTTAGATAACTTGGAGAATTTAGAAACTCTATGGTTGAATACGAATCAAATTTCAGAAATTAAGAGATTAGATAATTGTAAAGAGTTGAGAATTCTAAATTTAAAACAAAACCAAATAAACCAAATTAAAGGATTATATAATTTGACTAATTTAGAAAATCTTTTCCTTTCAGAAAATAACATTGGAGAAATTAAGGGTCTCGAGCCTCTTACAAAACTAGAAACGCTTGATTTAAATCAGAACCGTATTATTCACGTAAAAGGTTTAGAATCTTTAATGAATTTAAAAGATTTATGGCTTGCAGATAATGTTATCCCTCAAAAAATAATAGATCAATTAGGTGGTTTGGATTCAGGGGGATGCGCTAATGACCCAATGCAATTTGTCCAATATTGCCTTATAAATCTGTAATATGTATTAGATTTTTTTCTATTGCATTAAAAAATAATGTATAAAAATCATATTTTCTTCACATATCATTAATTATATTATTATTATACATTTTTTGAAAATGGAATTATTTTAGTAGGTGTTTTTATGGAATTAAATGCTTTTGATGTAGCAAAAAAGCAGATCGATATTGTTGCTAAAGAAATGGGTTTAGATCCAAATGTTAGAGAATATCTTAAAAGAATTGAAAGAGCACTAATAGTTACTATCCCCATACAGATGGATGACGGATCAATTCAGATTTTCGAGGGTTACCGGGTTCAACATAGCACAGTGAGGGGCCCTGGAAAGGGAGGGATAAGATATTCTCCAGAAGTTACATTAGATGAAGTTAAAGCGTTAGCTACATGGATGACCTGGAAATGCAGTCTTTTGAATTTACCCTTAGGAGGAGCTAAGGGTGGAGTTTGTGTAGATCCTCGAAAGTTGTCTAAAAAAGAATTAGAGCGTTTAACAAGGAGATATGCATCTGAAATTATAAATATGATAGGACCTGATATCGATATTCCTGCCCCTGACGTGAACACGAATGCCCAAATTATGGCTTGGATAATGGACACATATAGTATGAATAAAGGACGGTCAGTTCCTGGTGTAGTAACAGGGAAACCAATTGAAATTGGAGGATCTGTTGGAAGAGAATCTGCTACAGGCATGGGATTGTATTATATACTTGAGGCTATATGTGAGAAACTAAATCTTGATTTGAAATCGCTTAATATTGTAGTTCAAGGTTTTGGAAATGTCGGTGGGACGATTGCTGATTTGCTTTATAAAGATGGTTGTAAAATAATGGCGGTTTCAGACATCTCAGGAGGAATTTATTCATCAAATGGATTAGATATACCCAAATTATTAGAATGGACTAAAAAAGGTAATTATTTAAAAGATTATATAGACAAAGATTACATATTAATTTCAAATGATGAACTCTTAACTCTTGAATGCGACGTTTTAATTCCTGCAGCTCTTGAAAACCAAATTACACAAGATAATGCAGATAGAATTAGATGTAAGATTGTTTTAGAAGGAGCTAATGGACCAGTTACAACTGAAGCAGACAGGATGTTCTTCAATAAGGGAATTCATGTACTACCAGATATTCTTGCTAATGGGGGGGGAGTTTGTGTTTCTTACTTTGAATATGTTCAAGATATTCGGGCTTATTTTTGGGAATTAGATCGGATAAATAAAGAATTAAAAAAGATTATGATAAGAGCATTTGAAGAAGTATACGCGCTTTCAAAAGAAAGAAATATTAATCTGCGTACAGCAGCATATATTATAGCTGTGACTAGAACTGCTAAAGCAATTGAGCTACGAGGAATATTTCCTTAATATAAGCATAAAATATTTAATTTTAATTATTTTATCTTTTTTATGACCGAAGCTGATTATTACGAAATTGTACGGCAAAAATTAGTTTTAGGACCTCTATATGCCCCAAAACATAAAAAAGTAATTGAGCTCTTAAAGATATTTTGGAATGAAGAGGAAATAAGAATTCTCTCCCATTTTGAAGGAACTGAAAAAGATATTACAGTAAGGGAGTTAGAAGAGAAAACAAGTATTCCAAAAGAAAAGATTAAAGAGATTCTTGAAAAAGTTAGAGAGAAGGGTACCATTGGGAAGCGAGGATCAAGATATTGTTTATTGCCTTTATTACCCGGAATATTTGAGAAATATTTTATTCGCTTAAATGATACTGAAGAAAAACTAAAAAAAGCAGCTGAAATTTATCGTTTTCTTTTTAAAAACTTTATCCCTCAATTTTTGAATGAAACAAATTTCAAACTTTTTCGTCCCTTACTTCCCGTTGAGGCAGAAGAAAAACTAATTGAAGTAGAGGAGTCATTTGACGTAGAATCAAAGGTTCTTTCCTATGAGTTGATAAAAAGCTTAATTGATAAATATGATAAATTTTCTGTTATAGATTGTCAATGTCGTATAATTGGTGAATATACAGGAGAACCATGCTCGGTTGCGCCTTCTGAACTCGGTTGTTTCTTAGCAGGTGCTATTGCAGAAAGGAACATAAATAAAGGAAGACCTAGCTTATCAAAAGAAGAAGCCATTGAATTTCTTAAAAAGACTGAGAAGGCAGGACTTGTTCATAACTGTATTATGGATTCCAGTGTCGAATCATCATTATTCGTTTGTAATTGTTGTAGTTGCCATTGTGGTACGTTAATATCATCAAAAAACCATCGGGAAAATGCAGTTCTTTCTTCAAATTTCATACCTATGATCA
Source organism: Promethearchaeota archaeon (assembly GCA_016839655.1). The sequence continues at coordinate 15,160 of JAEOTW010000169.1, forward strand.
ACCATGAACTATGTACTAAATGTGATATTTGTTTAAACAAATGTCAAATGGGAGCTATCTACCATAAATGGGGAAATGAAGAAGATAAATCTGATGAAATGATGTATATAAAAGAAGAATTTTGTATAGGATGTGGAGTATGCGCTGCAAATTGTCCAAATAATGCAATTAAATTAGTAAAAGTTAAAGATAATATCCCTAAAGAAAAATACCGAATAGGTAAGAGAACATTTTTGGAATTAATTTTATAAATTTTTTAGATGGTATGGTTAAAATATTCTAGTTAACAAGAAATATAAATTAAAAAATAGAAAATAAGATTTGAAATTTATTTAATTATTACCCAGAAAGATCTTCCAGAATCTCTCGCATTATACCATTTAAGTCGCCATAAGTGATTGCAGCTTGAATATCCCCATCAATTTGTAATTCTCCACTCATATAAGCACTAGTAGATTCCATCTGTCCAGATCCTAAACCTGCCCAAGTAGCTCCCGAAGCTTTCATGGTAGCGGATGGTTCTTCTGCTTCACCTTCACCGTAATCCACTGAACCTTCCCCAACTTTTACCCAATATTTATAATCCGCATCTGTATATTCAAATTGAACAACAATTTCCTCGATATCTTCTACTTCTTCTTTTAATTCATCATTCTCTCCTGCAAGTTGCTTTAAAGCTTCTGCTAATATTAAAGCATCAGAGGGTTTTCTCTCTCCTTCTCCATCCCTCAATTCTGCTAATTTTTTTAATAATTCTGCATCCATTTCTATTACCTCTCTTTTATCTCAATTCTTATATAAAAAAGATATTAAGATAAGTTTTGAATATATTAAAAGGTTTTATTTATAGCCTAAATTTGCTAAATTTGAACATTATTGTTCTTCTTCAAGATTATTAATCTTTAATTTTAAGATTAAAAAATTGTATAGCATTATCCACTGTTTTTTCACTAACCAGCTTTTGAGAAACATTATGAGAATATGCAATAGCTGCAATGGAATATCTTACATTTGATGGAACATTAAATGGCCCTCGCTTAAAAGGATGTTGATAATAAGAATCTGTTTCAGTAACTAAAGATTCTAGAGGTGAAAGTCTAGTAGCTTTACGCCATCTATCAAAACCATAAGCGGAGCTAGGAACAGAGAGCATATAACCTTGATTTGGTAAACTTCTTCCATAATCATCAGGCCCAGAGAAACAATGCCATAGAACTCTTTTCGCATCGATTTTATATTCTTTTATAATAGCTAAAATTTCTTTGTTCACTCCGTCATTTTTGTTAAATCTGTGTTTTGGGTTCTGTCTATCAAATTCATGTTTTGCCGCATTTCTCACATGCAAAAGATAAGGTTTCTCAAGATCCTTTGTTAATTCAAAAATTTGTTTAAGAACATTAACTTGTCTATTTCTCTTATCTAATGTTTTTGCATGATGAAAATCAAGTCCAATTTCCCCAATTCCTAGATATTTATCGGGATTATTTAGAATGAAGTCTTTCCATTTTTCCCACTCGATATTGTACTTATCCTTTGGAGTATATGTCACTGTCTGTGGTGCCCAACCGCATGTAAAACCGAAGTTTTTATCAAATTTCTTCTTGAAATCTAATGTTAAATTTAGGGTTTGGATATCAATGGTGCTTGTTATTAAATATTGCCCGCCCATTTTGAAATATGTAATATATTGTTCTTTATCAGATGGTAACTTATCATTTTTTGGTCGATTAAACGGCAAATGGCAATGTACATCAATAAATTTTAGCTCATCTTCTGGTTCGGGTAGATTAAATTTTTGTGGCATAATTTATCATGCTAGTGAATTCATTAATTTTTTAAATTAATTCAATTATAAAATGTTTATATTAAAATTTAAGGTGACTTATGATTGAAGTTTAAAGAAAAGATAAGAAAATATGAGA
>JAEOTW010000026.1 GCA_016839655.1 Promethearchaeota archaeon
GGAATTTAATGGAAAAGAGATTAAAAACTGGCCATCTACCTCTATGTAGTGGTAAAATAAATGGTAAACCAATTTTTAATATAAAAGACCAGAACCTCTCGATAGGATTTACAGGTTTAAATGAAGCATTAAAAAGCTTAACTGGTTATGAATTACATGAAGATAATAGTGCTTATGAGTTTGGAAAAAAGATCTTAAACTATATGGTTGCAAAATGTAATACCATGACAGAAAGAGACCAAAAGTATTATTCTCTATGGGAGCAACCCGCTGAGTCAACAAGTAATCGTCTTGCAAGATTGGATTTAAAGCATTTTCCAGAAAAAGCAATAGTTCAATCAAAAGGAAAAACAGCTTATTATACTAACTCTGATCATTTTAGATATGATGCTGAAATCCCATTATCCGAACGAATTATGAAGCAAGGTGATTTTCATCCAATTGTTAATGGTGGCGTTATAACTCACATATGGTTGGGAGAACAAAAACCAGATATTAATAGTTTGTGGGAACTTACGAAAAAAATTTGCCTTAATACTAATACAGCTTATTTTGCATATACGATAGATTTTATATATTGCCCTTCTTGTCGAAAAATGTTTCGAGGCTCTCAACTTATCTGTCCAAACTGCCATTCTGGAGAAGTTAAGGTATATTCGAGAGTAACAGGATACTACAGTGAAGTTAATAGATATAATCCAGGAAAACTCGCCGAGTGGCAAGCTCGTAAACGAGAAATTCTTTTTAAATAAATTGAGTAGCTTTATTTTTTACTTAAGAATGGAAAATTCTTAGTAAGACGGTATATAATTTATAAGTGAAAGCTAAATCAGTTTCTTTAAAAACTTTTTAAATTATCAAAAAATATAGTAAATATGTTTGAAAAGAATTCTCTTAGTGATATCCAAGAAGTAGTTGACGAATGGATCACAAAACATGGGGGGTATTGGCCTCCTTTAGCAATGTTATCCGCTATAATAGAGGAAGTTGGTGAATTAGCAAAAGAAATCAATCACATTGAAGGATTTAAGCCAAAAAAAAATCAAAATAAAGAAGAAAAAATTGGAGAGGAATTAGCAGATATTCTTTATGCTTTAATTTGTGTAGCAAATTATTATAATGTTGATTTAAATCAGGAGTTAAATAAAGTGGTTATAAAATTTTCGACAAGAGACTCAAAAAGATTTGTTTAAATCTATTTATAATTTTCTGGATAAGTTGAAAAATTTTAATTATTTAAAATGTTCTACTTTTTAGATAAAGTTGGGAATGATATTAAAGTCAAATTAAGAAATTAAGTAAATATGCAAGAAAAAGGTCTAGAGAAAGAAGAAATACTTAAGATTTTGGAGAGGAAATTAGAAAAAGATTGCTCATATGATACTGGTGAAATTTTAGGATCTATGTGCACTGAGCCTTATAAATTTGGGGTTGAGACTTATCTGAAATACGTTTCTAAAAATCTTGGAGATCCAGGTCTGTTTTTAGGGACCACATTATTAGAAGAAGAGTTAGTTAAAGATATTTCTGAGCTTTTTAATGGAAAAAATATAGCTGGAACGTTCACAACTGGCGGTTCTGAAGCAAACTTAATAGCTATGAGAATTTCTAAAAAATTAAGACCTGACATCACTAAACCTGAAGTTGTTGTACCTTGCTCTGCTCATATATCTTTTGATAAAGCTGCTGATTTACTTGGAATAAAACTTAAAAAAGCAAAATTACTAGAAAATTTTAATTTAGATTTAGATCATTTTGAGTCACTTATTAATGAAAATACATGTGGTGTCGTAGGAATTGCAGGAACCACATCATTAGGGTTGATTGATCCAATAGAAAATATTGGAGACCTTATTGAAGGAAAAAACATATTTTTTCATATTGATGCTGCATTTGGAGGTTTCGTATTACCTTTTCTAAAAGAATTGGGTCATAATATACCTCCCTGGGATTTTTCTGTGAAACCCGTTGATTCTATAACCGCAGATCCACATAAAATGGGTTTAGGAATCATACCTTCAGGAGGTTTTCTTCTAAGAGATTCTTCGATTTTTCAAAAGTTAGGTTTTGAAATTCCATATTTAGCTGGAGGGAACTTTAAGCACCTACATATAGTAGGAACTCGATCAGGAGGAACTGTAATAGCATTTTGGGCAATTCTAAATTCTCTGGGAAAAGCTGGGTTCAAAATTATCGTTAAAAAGTGTATGGAAAACACAAAATACCTATCTAATCGTATAAATGAAATAAAAGGATTAAAGTTGGCAGTTGATCCAATTATGAATATTGTGGGGATTACAACTGAAAGTGGAGAAAGTATTTGTCAGATTGATGAAGAATTACGAAAAAGAAATTGGATGGTAGGAAAATTTAAAAAATTCAATTTAATTAGAGTTGTAATTATGCCACATGTCCAAAAATCTCATTTACAAAATTTTACCAAAGATTTAGAGAAAATTATAAAAAAATTATGTATTTCATAGCATTGAAAACTATTTACTAGCTGAATTTATGATTTTAAACTATTTCCTTAAAATTGATCAATCCTTCAATAGATCTGAAGTTAAAAAAAAATATATTTAAGAATAGTTATTATTTATTTAATAGAAGGTTTATTTGGGAGTTTAATTTCAAAAAACTGGAATTTAAAATATGGGCAAAGAAAAAAAGAAACTCGGAATAAAAACTACACGGTATTTTACAAAGAAATGTACTAAATGTAGCTTTGAATATCCTAACTGGTTTACCAATTGTCCTAAATGTGGGTCATCTTGGGATAATACAGGAGTAATTTCTGCTCCTAAAGATAGTCATAAAAAAACAATAAAAATCGTAGTAAAAATTACCGAAGAAACTTTCAATAAGGGTATCTTCACTGTAAATCTAATTTTTAGTGCAGATCAAGGAAAATCATGGTATCAAATGGTAATGGACTCAAAAATGGATTACTACATAGCTGAAATTGCAGAAGTTCCCATTGGATCTGTAATTATTTATTATGTTGAAGTCTATTTAGAAGATGGAGAAAAAATTATCGAAAATAATGATGGAAAATACTTTTTTTATAAAGTTGGAGTACCAATTGGAGAAACCGAACCTGAAACATCCACTCAAGAAAGGGAGGCAATTAAGAAAAGTATTGACCACTCCACTAAAAAGCCTCAGAAGTACCAAAAACCTCCAATTGAAGCTCCGTTACAAAAACCGCGTGTTACGAGAGAAATGGTCGAAGAATCTACAGTTGTACCCCAAGAAGAGAATATAAAGCAGGAAAACGGTGTTTCTCAAGAATATATTGTAGATGATGCAACTATTTTTGGAAGACCTCAAACCGAAATTGATCCTGAATTAAAATTATGTACTCATTGTAATTCTAAAATTAAAAAAATGTGGAGTATCTGTCCAATTTGTGGGAAATCACTCTGAATTATTTTTAAAATGAAACTTGTATTGAAATTACGGTTTTTATAATAAAAAGAATAAACACTCTAAATCATAAATTTAAAGCTGTGATCCACATTTATTACAGAATTGATAATCGCTTGATAATATAGCACCACACTGTTTACAAATAAGAATTTCTTTTCCAGTTGGTTTTTCTTGCTGTGGTTTAATAGGTTGCGGTTGTGGAGGGGAACTTTCGATATTTGAAACATTTGGAATGATTCTTAGTTTACTAGTTTCTTGAGGTTCAGGTTCTTTTTTTGCCGTAAATGGCATAAATGCTGCTGCTGAGGGCTTTTCAGGCTCAGTTTTTTGAGATAGCGCTTGAAAAAGGGAGGGTGTCTTAGTCGCTTCTGGTGTTGGAGTAGGTTTTTCCTGTATAACTTCAACTTTTTGCTTCTTTTCTTTTTTTGGTTTTTGTTTTTTTTGTTTCTTAGAACTCTTCATTTCTTCTAGTAATTTCTCTTGTTTTTCTTTTTCTTCTCTAAGTTTCTTCTCTTTCTCCTCTTTCTTCTTCTGTTTTTCTGCTTTCTTTTTATCTTTTTTAGAATACATTGGTTCAGGTAAATAATCCATCAAGGAATCTGATTTAGACTCAATTGTTTGCTGAGTAGGAAAAAGAGTGCTAGTACTTGAAGGAGAACTCTCAATAGGGGGTGTTACTGATTGAGATTGAAATCCTTCCGGTGCGGGAGCCGGAATCGGAACATTATCTGTAAAAGGGATTGCTTTTGGCTTGTATGAATCTTCTTCGCTTGTAATATTAACTGGTTGAGAAGATGATGTTTGTGGTTTTTCTGGAACTGTTGTTGACAATATTTCATCAGGAGTTTTAAATTCAAATTCAACCGACTGACCTGGAGTTTCAGTGAATTGAGACTCAGGTAATGGAATTTCAGGTTCAAATTCAGGTTCAAGTACTGGCTCAGGTACGGGTGGTGCTTCATATTCATATTCAGGTTCAGGTTCAAATGATGGTACAGGTTCATTTATTCGGGGGGTCGCCGGTTCTGGAACAGGAGGTGCTGCAAAATCAAATTCAGGCTCCAATTGTTGCATTGGAGTTGGAACAGTCCCTATAGCCGTGGTTGGAACTTGACCTGGACTAAACACGATCCCTTTTGAAATCAATTGATCTGGAACTCCTGAACCAATCATTAGACAAGCTAAAATATAAAAACAATCACCCACTCCCTCACCCGTCTTTGCTGAGGTTTCCATATAATACAAATTAAATTTATCTGTGAAACTGTTGATTTCTTCTAAAGAAACAGCTCTTTGATCGAGTAAATCGCTTTTATTCCCCACAAGTAATAATGGAATTTCGGTTTTTACATTTGCTCTTACTTCTTCGATCCATTGTGGTAAGTGTGCAAAGCTAGCAGAATTTGTCAGATCAAAGATTAGTAATGCACCTAAAGATCCTCTATAATACATCGGTCTAATAGAACTAAAACGTTCTTGACCCCCGGTGTCCCATATCTGGAGTTTTGCACGTATAGTTCCTTCAACAGAGTCAATAGCAATAGTTTTTACATGAAAATCTACACCGATTGTCATCTTATAATCTTCAGTAAAGAATCCTTTACTGAATCTGAGGGTTAACGCGGTCTTCCCTACACCACCATCTCCTACAACGATCGATTTAAAAAGATAATCATATTCTTCAGCCATTACATGTTCCCACTTTACCTTTCAATAAAATATATATCTAGTATATTCTAGCATGTTCAAGCTATTATATAATATAACTATAAATACAAATTTATAATTTTATTTATAAAAAAGAAATTACGTTATTTTACTAATAACTAAGTAAGATATCGCTATAATATATATTTTAAAATTAAGAAAATAAATCATAAATTTAACTTAATTTATGAGCTTCTTCACAAATATCAATTCCTTCAATCCATTCATGGATTTTGGTAAGTTCTTTTTGAGGAAATTCATATGAGTGTTCTCGATCAGGATATATCCCATTTATTACTTCATCCTTATAATCATTTAAAGCACGACTAATAGCTTTACCAATATTACCAAAATACTTAAGAAATTTAGGTTTAATATCTGTAAAGATGCCTAGCATGTCATGGATCACCAATATTTGCCCATCACAGTAAGAACCAGCTCCAATACCTATAGTTGGGATATCAATACTATTCGTGATTAATTCAGCTATTTGCCAAGGAATACTTTCTAAGACAATTGAAAAAACACCAACTTCTTCTAAATTCTTAGCATCCAAAATTAATTTTTTTGCCGCTTCAATTGTTTTTCCCTGAACTAAAAACCCTCCAAATTGGTAAATAGCTTGAGGAGTTAATCCAATATGGCCCATAACTTGAATATCTGCATCCATTATTGCTTTAATCGTGGGACAGATTTCCGTTCCCCCTTCAACCTTGACTGCTTCAGCACCACCCTCTTGTATGAATCTTCCAGCATTCTTAACAGCTTCAACTTTATCTACCTTATATGAAAGGAAAGGCATATCTCCTACTAGTAATGCATTTGATACACCGCGACTAACTGCTTTAGTATGATGGATCATCTCATCCATAGTAACTGATAAAGTATTTGTATGTCCAAGCATAACCATCGATAAGGAGTCTCCTACCAGGATAAGATCAACTCCACTTTCATCAACAATCTTTGCAAATGAATAGTCATAGGACGTGATAGTTACTATTTTTTCCCCTTTTTTCTTCTTTTCAATAATATCGTTTGTTGTGACTTTTTTTAAGGACATATGTTCAAATAACTATTTCCATTTCAAAAATTTTATGGTAATTTGATTACTATATTATGAAAAATTTTCATTATATATCTTCTCTAATGTGTGTTTTTTTGATTTTGAGAAATTAAATCTCTCAAAAAATATAATTGATATAATAGTTTGCTTTAAATCTTATTTTATTCAAATTTTTTTGATAAGATTTTTTAATACAAGCTTCATATATTAAATCTACTAAGTAAAAAAAACAGATTGAAAATTATGGGAGCACCAGAAGATATTGATTTCTATTCTTTAGGTTTCAATTTTATTGAAACAAAAACAATGTTCATGGCAACACATAAAGATGGTAAGTGGGACGACGGTAAATTAATCCCATTTGGTAATTTTGAAATTTCACCAGCATCATGTGTGTTAAATTATGGGCAAGGTATATTTGAAGGAATGAAAGCCTTAAGAGCTAAAAATGGAGAAATTACACTATTTAGACCTGAGGAAAATGCGAAAAGATTTAACTTTAGTGCTAGAAGGATGCTAATGCCTGAATATGATACTAGTAAATTTGTTGATGCTGTGAAGAAAGTTATAAAGGAAAATGTAGAATATATTCCTCCTTATGATAGTGAAGGAGCTTTATATATTCGACCTTTATTATTTGGATATGGCCCAATTCTGGGAGTACATTCAGCATTAGAGTTTATGTTTATAATTTTTGCAGTACCCGTTGGTCCTTATTTTCCTGAAGGTTTTAAAGGAATAAATTTGGAAATATCAAAAAAATATACAAGAGCTGCTCCTGGAGGAACTGGTTCAGCTAAAACAATATGTAATTATGCAGGGACTATGTTGCCCGCTAAAGAATCAAAAGAAAAGGGTTTTGCCCAAATTCTTTATTTAGATGCGGTTCATCTTGAATATATTGAAGAGGTTGGAGCTGCTAATTTTTTTGGAATGATTGATGGAAAACTTGTCACTCCAAGTAAGACAGGAACAATTTTGGAAGGAATTACCAGAGAATCTATTTTAAATCTTGCATCAAAAACACTAGGTTTAGAGGTTGAAGAAAGAGACATTTCTTTTAAAGAACTGTATGAGGATTCATGTACTGAAGCATTTTGTAGTGGTACAGCTGCAGTCATCACACCTATTGCATCAGTAAATATAGAAGGGAAATCAAGGATATTTAATAATCGAGAACCTGGTGAAATTACAACTAAAATCTATGAATTATTAACTGGCATTCAACGGTTAGAAATTGAAGACACTTTTGGATGGATGATTAAAGTATAAGTTTTTTATATTTTTGAATTAATTTGGTATTTTTTTTAGTAAAGAATCAAAAGCATTCTTTACATTATACCCTGATTTTGAGGAAATTTTTAAATATCCTATAATATTGTCATATTTTCTTATAATTTCTAAAATAAATTCATCAAAAATTTTACAATCATCATGATTGATTAAATCAAATTTGGTTCCTAATATAAAAACAGAAATATTTCCATTATGGGCTAATTTATAAATCCATTCTTCTAATCCTTCGAGTGTACTAGGCCGTGATAAATCAAATAAAACAAATGCTGCAACAGATCCGTTGACAAAATTGCTTAATAGATGTTTAAATTGATCTTGACCTGCAAAATCCCAAATTACAAAATTGTAATCATGTTCGTTTATAGAATGTGTTTTAGAGAAAAACTCAACTCCCTTAGTTAATTCATTGTCATTATTGAATTTATCATGAATTAATCGTTTAAGAAAGGAGGTTTTCCCAACACCACCATCTCCAGAAACAATAAGTTTCACTGTTTTTTTCATTTCAATACTTTCTATTTTTTTTTTAATTTAAAAAAGTACGATAAAATATGATTTACGTAATAGTAGAATATAAAAAAATTTTTGTAATAACTCAAAGTTTTATTTACTTAAATGTAAATTATCATTTAAGAGAAATTCAGAGAAATTAAGAATGAAATCTTTATCAAATGTGAGTTATTCAGTATATTTTATGAAGTTATAAGCCACGAATTTAAAATATCAAATTTCAGTTAACATCAAATCTATTATTTCTGAAGATAAAGAATATATCAAAAGTTATACCTTTAATTCTTGATGTTAAAATTTAGAATCAATAAGTTCCTCGATTTAAGATTCGAAGATGGTAGAACAAATATTTATGTGAATAATGAATTATTTAAACATTGCAAATATATTTTATTGAGTATTTCTGTTGATAATTTTGACTATATTAATGAAATTAATTCAATAGATGATGCTATAGAAATAATAGATGGATCTACTGAATTTATAGGGCATACATTTGAAGATTTCACTCCAGAAATGTTTTTTTGGGCTCATTGTTCAAATCTTCAAGTATGGTATGAAAACAATTATAATACTTGCTTACTCCATAGCAATTTATCGTTCCCACTTCTTAAAGAACTTACTAAAGCAGGAGATCTGAAAGCAAAGAAAATTTTCAAAGACGAAATAGCAAAAAGATTTGAAAGTAATAATACTACTGTTATTAAATTTTTACTTTATAGTGGATATTTAAAAAATCTGAAAAAAGAAGAATTAAAGATTGTTTTAGACAAAATAAAATTAAATTTTTCTAAGATAATTATTACCCAGTTAAAGGATTTAATGAGATCACCAATTACTAACTATCTTAAGATAAATGACTTGATTGATTTATTAGTTTTCATTGATTTAAACTATAATATAAACCTTATTTATTGCATCATTAATGAATTAGAGGAGAGAGTAAGAATAGAATTTGCACGTTTTTTAATACTTCATTTAAATTATAAAGAGTTTATTAGCTATAAAATCCCTTATGGAAAATTTTTCAAATATTTCGAGAATATTCTTGATTATCTATATGCGATCTGCCCAAGAATTAAAGATTTGTTAAATATTATTGATTCTGGTTTTCTTAATGGTTCATTATCTTTAGAAGAAAGATATTCCTATGGTGCTCAATCTTTTCTCTAAGTAATTTAAGCCATAAAAGGGATTGGTAATTTTATTTTGTTGTACTTTTTTCTAGGTAATAATAGCTATAAGCTCTTTTGAATCCTAGTTTAGAATATAAATTTATAGCTTCATTATTTTCAGTTTCCACTTGTAACCAAATTGTTTTAATTTTATTTGGGATGCACCAGTTATTAATAAGGCTAAAGAACATTGAGGTTGCGATTTTTTGACGTCGAAAATCAGGGTGTACTAACACATCAACAATATATAAAAAACCCAAATTATCTAGAATTCCTGTGAGAGTTCCTATTATCTCTTTCTTATACCTTGCTATGATAAATCTCTTTTGAGGAATAATTATTCTATTATATAGTGCCTCTAATACATGCTGTGCCTCTTGATCTCTATTAGAGAATTTTGCTAAAAACTGAGAATATTCTTTTAATCTTTCTGAATGGAAAAAATATGTAAAATTTTCATTTATATTTTCATTTTTAAGTTCTTGTACTGAATTTATCATCGTATTTGTGATACATCCTAATTGCTGATATCCATGTTCTAATAATCTAATATCCAAATTATTGGGTTCAAAAAAATTTGGTATTGTAAAGATTGCAGGTAAATTAAAATATTTATAGGCTTTTTCGACGAAATTAATGTCTTGATCAAGGGTCTCCAAATTTCCAGTATAATATAAAGGGAAAACAGAATTTGCACGAGCCGTTACACCATTAGTAAAGCGTAGGATCCAGCCATTTAAAAAGTAATAATGGTGAGCTGGCCATGCATTCATTAAAATTTCTTGTAAACGTCTTATTTCCTCTTTTCCAAACATCTTTATCTAAGCTTTATTTATTTTTCTTTTTTTTTTTGCCTTTCTCTCTTTGTCTAATTTCAATCCTAGATTTAAGTATTCTAGTACCACAAAATTTGCAGAGAATGACATTTGTGTCCAACTCCCTTCCACACTCAGGACAATATTTTGGTCCTGATAAGCAATTATCCCTGATATTTTTACACTTAATTTGATTTATATATAAAATTTATTTAGTTCTACCTATTTTGAAGTTTAATTCAATTTAGTAATTCTATCTTCACTAAATTATGATAAAAAATATAATTTTTGATTTAGGGAATGTGTTAATCAATTTTAAACCTGAAAAATTTCTACTTAGATATACTAAGGATGAAAAATACATAAAAAGTCTTATTTCTAAAATAATAAGGGATGAAGTTTGGTTAAGTTTGGACCGTGGTGTCATATCCCTTGAAAACGCTAAGCATGAGTTTATTGAAAAATACCCTGAAGAAAGGAGTCATATATTAAGATTTTTTAAAGAATGGATGGAAATGCTTACCCCAATAGAGGAGAATATAGAAATTTTATCTGAATTAAAATCTAATGCTTACAAGGTTTATGTTTTATCTAATTATATTGAAGAAGCTTACGATTATATAAAACTTAAGAATATTTTCTTTTCTCTCTTTGACGGAATAATTATTTCAGCTGAAGAAAAGGTTATCAAACCTGAACCAAAAATATATCAGAAGTTAATTGAAAAATATGATTTGGTACCAGAGGAGTGTGTTTTCATTGATGATAGTCAGATAAACCTACTACAAGCAAGAAAAAAAGGAATGAAAACTATTTTGTTTTTACCAAATACAGATCTCCGTAGAGAATTAAGAAAATTATATGTTAAAATTTAGGGCTTTTTTATAATTAGCGATTTATTTTAAACCATTCAACAGCAAAATCAACCATTTCTTTTTGTGATAATAATCGCGCTTCAGCTAACCCTACTTTGCCGGGAACATAGCTGATCTTTGATTCAAAATCTAAGCCTAATTGCTCAAAATCATCACTATTTATATTTAATTCTTCCCATTCAACCCATTCTCTTTTATTATTTACAGATATTGCAGATCCCGTCAATCTTTTTCTTTTATTTTTAAATTTACTTCGATATTCCGCAAGATGTAGGGATGAATTATTTTCATGCGTAACGCCTACTAACAGTATAAACCCATCAAGATCATAAATACGAGCTAATGGGGAATTTTCACCTAAATCGGCTAATAATTCATGATTTTTTGTGATGAATTCAGCATACTTTCCCCACACGGCAAATGAGGAGATCGGATGATTGCTGCGAATTACTTTAGGCCAATTTCTAAATGTATCTACAACTGTACCCATTCCTCGTGTAGGTGTTATTTTAGGGTGATATGCAGGCATTTCATTTCGGATTATATCCCACCAGCTCTTTGGTACAGGAGGATTCTCCCAATTAGAAGGATCAGTATTATCACCGGAAAATGTAGGCATAATTAAAGTACCCTCTGGAGTAAGAATTTGGAGTATTGCTTTTATAACAGTAACTGGACCACCAACTGTCCAACCCATCTTGCTTAATGAACTATGCATTATTATTACTGCCCCTGGTTTAACTCCAAGCGTTTCAAAATCATTTTTTAATGTGTTTATCGTATTTGGCTGTTGAGTAGATGCTATAACATCCTTTTCAGACTTTTTACTAGTTTCATCTCCCATAAAGGCATATAATATTAGAAATATAAAAAATTTTAAGCTAATAGTTCATTCCTTTTTCGACAAAAATACTAAATTTTTACTCTGTTTTTCTTTAAAAATGTACAATTATTGATAGAATTATGGTTGATAATCATAGTTATAGTTTTTTTGGTCAAAAAGTAGGCTTGATTGTTCAAAGTGCTCTAAAAAATGAACCCTATATATTTTTTAGACTAATAAAATGCAAGAATGATGGATCATGGGAAAAACCAAGTAGTGGAGAAGGTAAAATAATAAAATTCTCACTAGAAGAGATTGTTTGTATACTTCGAGTGCTAAATAAAGAGGCGAATTCATGGTCTAGTTACCATTCCTTTAAGGAAAGTAAAACTCAGATATCTTTCAAATGGGAAAATGCGGAAAAAGGCAAATTATGGATTCACATAGGTTCTTATTCAAAAGTGCTTGAATATGCCCAATTAACTATTTTAGCCATGCTTATGAAGCATATCCTTAAAGAAAAAATAGAATTTGCTACTACTCTTTCACCTTCTAAAAAAAAAGAGTCTAAAAAATTGCCTAATATTATTGTACAAGAAGAAGTCATTAAGGAAACTCTTAAGGATGATGATAATCATTTTATTGAAGAAAATAATGAAAAGCAAGAAGAAGTAAAAATTGTAAGTGGATCTATTAAAAAAGAAACAAATAAAGCGCTTCTTATTCAATTTGACAATAGCGCAGAAATTTGGATACCTAAATCTAAAATTCGTTCTGGTTTCGAGAACACTAAAGATATAACACAAAAATTTAGTATCGATAGCTGGATCCTAAGTAAAAATAAAATAATTACATAATTACCCCATGCCCGAATCAGATAATACACCTAATGATAAATTTAGAATTATAATTTATCACGGTCATATTCATCTATTATCAACATTTGAAGAAATTGATGATCATGATAATATTCGAGAACTCCAAAATCTTGATCAATAACTAATTCTTTTACTAGAAATAATTTTGTTATAAGATTTTCAATTAATATAAACTTTTAAAAAGAAATAGAGCATTTTAGAATGTAATAATGTATGATGTAGTAATATCAGGTGCTGGACCCTCAGGTTCAAAATGTGCGGAGGTTTTAGCTAAGGAGGGATTTAAAGTTGCCCTTTTAGAAAAAGATATTGATTGGCGAAAACCATGTGGTGGAGGAGTACATCATAGGGCTTTTTATTTAGTTCCAAAGTTAAAAAAATTAAACATTCCTCAAATTAAAGGCATTGTAATGCATTCAGCAGATTATCATAAGCTAGAATATCGGATGAGAGGTCAAAAATATGGTACTGTAATAGATCGGCTAGAATTTGATAATTTGATGAGGAATACTGCTATTGATGAAGGAGTTGATCTGTTTAACAAAAATTTATCTTTTGATTTTATCATTAAGAATAATGTAAAAACTGGGATAAAAACAAAAACTTCTTCAGGGAGTAAAGAATATTATGGAAGAATCTTAATTATTGCAGATGGTATGAGTTCTAAATTAGCACTAAAATCAGGATTGAGATCAAAATGGAAAACTGAAGAACTTGGTTTAGCAAAATGTTCAATAATGGAAGGTGATAATCAGTTAGATGAGGAATTTATTTATACTTATTTTAGACCGTACAAAGGGTATGGATGGATTTTTCCATTAGGAAGCAAAAGGTTCAATATTGGTGTTACAACATTTGCTGAAGATAATACTAATTATAATTTCTCTATACTTTATAATGAATTTATTAAAAATCCACACATAAAGAAATACTTATCACATTTAGACTATAAAACTATTTGGACTGGTGCTTTTCCTTTTCCTGCTGAAGGTGTTTTAGAAAAGAGTTTATATGGTGATAATTTAATACTAATAGGAGATACTGGAGGTTTTGTCTCACCTATAAGTGGTGAAGGAATTCATACATCAATTATATCTGGGAATTCAGCAGCTGAAGTGACTATAAAAGCCTTAGAAAAAGAGAATTATTCAAAAACATATTTAAAACACTACAAAAACCATCCAGAAATCAAAAAAATAATTAGAAACTTTAAATTAAAACGTTCGATGATAAAATTCTTTTATGAGAATAAAGGCGAGAATCTAAATAAATTATTGGCTTTAGCAGAAACGGATCCAGAGTTTAGAAATTATGTTGTAGATATGTTTTTATCGAAATCACTACCATCCCAAGATTTTATCTCAAAAATTAAAACGTTTAATGCCTAACATGTTAATACCTTAATTTTGATTGATATGGATATTACCATTGATTTGCTAAACCAATATTAATTTTTATTTTCACAGTGTTGAGCTATAACAATATTTCTGATGATTATTTATACAACCATCACAAAATGTTTCTCCGCACAAGACACAAACAATTTCTTCATTTCTTATTATATTCAATTCTTTCTCACAACGATTACATTGCCGATACCTCTTAGCAAAAGAAGTTCGATAACTTTCATATTTTTTCTTTTTTAATTTAAGCATTTATTTTAACATCTCAAATTTTAATTGAATTCTAAGCTTTATTTTAAAATCAAACCTTTTAAACTCCTAAAAAAAGTAGAGATCTATATTGAATTAATTATTTGGGATCACATGATTAAGATTTTAATCCATGGTCAAGCTTTTGTAGTATTATTTTAAATCCTCAACTAAATCAATAAATTCTGCATACGGAATTGCAGTCCAACTCTCAGCAAATACAGCTCCAGCAGAACGAGAAAGCATAGATACTTTAGCAGCATCTTGTTCATTCTTTGCTTCAAAAATGTCAATAAAATCATAGGGTCCTAATATAGCATAATGTGCGATCCATTCTATATCAGGAACTTTTTCTCTTACTAGATTCAACCATTTTGCTCCTTGTTCTTTTCTTTTTTGGAATAAGTCAGGATTTTGAAGTTTCGTTGCAAGTATATATATTGGCATAAAGAAGAATATAATAAATGGAAATTTAAATCTTATTGACCTTAAAAATGAGAGATTTTAATAGCAAGTTAAGAGAGTAAGTACTAAGTCTAAGCAGTAATACCGTTTTTTAGTTCATTATGTTCCTTTAGATCATCTATTACATCCATTAAGTGATCAAATAAAACTTCTCTTGTCCATTTATTTAACTCAATGTCTATTTTCTTCAGTTTATCAACTAATTTTTTCATTTAAATTCCCCTATGATAAATTAAATTCTGTGTTTTAAGACTAAAAATCTAATCAATTAATAAATTAATTCAAATAAAAATTATTCAAAAAACCAAATGTGAGTATTATTGCTATGAAAAATCTTATAACAACAAAGGTTTAATTAAGTTTTTTAAAATAGGAGGAAATATCAGGTTAATTAGACTTAAGTAAAAATCCTCTCAGGATAACTACTGATCCTATATCAAGAGTAATCAAAGCGAGTACTTCGATTATAACAAATTCAATAATTCCTCCAATTAAATTGATTATAACTGCTATAATAACGAAAATGACCCCTATAAAAAACCATTGTACTTTCTTTTTAATTGCATCCTCAATCCTTTTTGTAATCATAGCATATTTGTAAACTACATATATAATTAAAACTGCTCTGATTAAATTCACAAAAATAAACCAAAATAACGGAGTCTCAGTATCCACAATACCTAAAGCATATCTAGTTAAATTCAATTCTGGAGGCCACACAAAATATCCAAAACTCATGATAATAAATATTATTATCAGAGTTCCAAGATATTTAAAGCTCATAGCGCCCTTTTTATATTTTTCCAGAAGGAAAACTGTCATAACTAAGGATATTGGGATAAAATTGAAAAATACATGTGCAGTAACCATTAGAGGTATAATAATAGAGGCATTATCTAAAATCAAATGGTAGATAGTATATAGTAGAAATCCTATGGATGCAGCTATAAAAAAAAGGGTAAACCATCTATTCAGTGACTCTCGTGGATTTAATGTATATACACGCAATCCGACTATTACTGCTAAAATAAAAGTAAAAACTGCTGCTATTATTTTAATTAGGTTATTTATATCCATTTTTATACAACATATTTTATTTATAAGTAATTTATTTGGAACTTTTCAGTTTTTATTTATTTTTTATTGCTTCAATTATTGCTTTAAAGGCGTTCTTAACATTTTGACCAGTCTTAGCAGATGTATGGTAATAATCAATAAAATTATACTTTTTAATGAATTTTTGAATCTTCTCTTCATCTAATGTATTTTCCTCAACTAAATCAACTTTATTGCCAAAGAGTATCGTTGGTATTTCTCCACAAATTTTCGTAATTTCCTTATACCAATCAGCAACATGCTTAAAGCTATCTCTACCCAATTCATTTTCTTCATGAGAAAATACTATAATTGATGCTCTACTGTTTTTATAAAAAGCGGGATGTAGAAAGTGAAAATCAGGCTGACCAGCTATATCCCAGAAAATTAATTCCCAACGATCACCATCTATTTCTTCAATATGGTTGCAAAAAGTTGCTCCTACAGTTTTAATATACTCCTCTTCAAAATGCTTTTGTGTAAATTTTCTGATTAATGAAGTTTTTCCTACAAAACCATCTCCAATGACTGTTATCTTATATTTGAATTTGCTCATTAAATCACTTTTTAAATAGAAATGTCTCTTACTTATAAATATTAATTGGATTTTAATAAATAACTTTCTATTTTGAGGATTGCATATGGTTGTTATAAAGGAAAGTAGAATGGAAGTTTTATTTGGTTTTTTTGGCGCTTTGTTTATATTAGTTATGTTACCAATTACAATTCTTTTTACTCCGGGATTTAATCCTTTAGAAAGCTATGTAAGCAATTTAGGAGAAGGTAGTGCAAAAACTTTATTTAGCATAGGTTTTGTTGTATGTGGTTCACTTTTGATTCCTTTTTACATTTATTTAGAGCGAGAATTAGTAAATATTGAAGAAAATATAAGAAGACTTGCTACAGGAATTTCAATTTTTACGAATGTATGTATTGCACTGGTTGGAATCATTCCAGATGAGACTTTTAGATTCGCTTTTGGTGCATTTCATACATTCGTAGCTTTAGTGAGTTTTATTGGTTCTTCTATATATATTGTATTGTATAGCATATTAATGTACAAAGGGTCTAAATCAAAAATCTATAAAGGCCCTGCATTTAAAAAATATTTAGCATATTTTGGTTTCCTTGTAGGAGTTATGTTGATTTTATTTTTCACTACTCGTTATCCGTTAATAGAATGGATATTAGCGATTCTAATAATATCCTGGGTTTTAATAACAGCAATACAGTGTATTTCATTTACTTTTTCTAAGATCCCTGGAGTATATTATAAAAGATCTCAGTATCCTGAAGCATTAAAACTATTTGAAGATGCTATTCAAGTTTTAAACAACCTAGAAATGGGAGATGAGCCCATAACAGAGACTCTTAAAGAAAATATAGATTTTATCAAAAGTGAAATGAAAAAAAAACCACTAAAATCAAATCACTAAGTTGTGAAACTCAACTATGATATTATTTATTTCTTATCTTGAGAATAAAATTTAAATAAAAATTCTAACGCTCTTGGAATCTGCCAATCTTCTGCGGGTTCATATTTATATTCTGGTACTTCGATCTGTTCTGGCCCTTTTCCTTCGGTGATTGTTTTTACTACATTTCTTTTTAAGCTTTTCATAAATATTAATTGTTCCTCTATATATTCTTTACCAACTAATGGTCCATGCCCAGGTATAACTACTTCAATATTAAGGTTTAGCATATATTCAAATGAGCATATCCATTCTTCGAAGTTTTCATTAGGATCACTAATAAATGGCCAAAATCCCGCAGCAATTAAGTCACCTGAAAAAAGAACCTTCTCTTCTGGAAAATATGCATAAGAAGAACATCCTGTATGCCCTCCGGAATGATAAAATTCTACTTTCAACCCATTGTCGTCTATTTCACACTTGTTTTTAAATCCTTTTGTAGGAATTATGATTTCTATTTCATCAATCAATTCAGCTATATCTGGTTCTTCTTTTTTCCATTCATCAAATGCTTCTTTTGTCCAATTCTCTTCTTTTCTTTTCTTCATATTCTCTATTAAGGTAGATGACCCAAATATTTCAACATCTTTGAATGGAACAGCACCAAAAAGATGATCTGCATGGTAGTGAGTGATGAAAAGAAATTTGACGGGCAATCTATATTTCTTTTCTAATTTCTCTCTAAATTCTTTTGCTTGTCTTGGATACATTAGAGTATCAATAACAATGATAAAGTTATTTAATATAATGGCGCCAGCATTAAGATCGAAATATTCTTTGAAATTAACAAGTATAGTACGTGGTGTGACTTCTTTAAGTTCTATTGGTTTTAATTTAGCTAATTTATTCATAATTATCACTTCATTAAAATGAAGAAAATCGAATAATATTTATAGATAAATAGATAAATAAGATATTTTCAAGGATATTATGACTGATTGAGGATAGAAAGAGTATATTAAATACAAAAATAAGGAAAGTACTCCTAATTAAAAATTATAATAAAAATAATATAAAAATAAAAAACAAAATAATGAATTTATCTTGCTACGCTTTGAAATGCGAATCCAACATTCTTTACAACTAATTGTCCTTTTTCTTTTCTTTTCATTTTTTTAACCTCTTTTAGAGTTTTTTATTAATTATTAGATATACATGCTTCATAATATAGTTTTTATTCTGAAACTTTTCTCGAAGTTCGAATCTCTATTAAAGTTTCAGAATATTGTCTGGAAAAGCTATTATTTAAGATTTAAAGATAAAAGAAATAGATAGTTAGAAAATCTGTTATGAATTATTATTAAAGACTTATATTTAAGAAGTCTTTTTATCTTACTGAGAGAAAAAAATGAATGAATCCTTACTGAAATGGTTAGATGATCATGAGATTCGGTATGTTTTACATAGTCACCCCGCAGTTTTTACTGTACCTGAGGCAAGAATACATTGTGGACATATTACGGGTACTCATTGCAAGAATTTATTTCTCAAAAATAAAAAAACTGGGCAATTATATCTAATCACCATTCCTTATGAAAAGCGTTTGAATTTAAATCAATTTCGCAGAACGATAGGTGCACCAAAAGTTCGTTTTGCCGAACCTGAAGATCTTTCCGATATATTAGGTATTACTCCAGGTGCTGTATCTCCGATGGGATTGATAAACGATACAGAGAATAAGGTTATTTTCATTATTGATGAATCAGTTTGGAATGCAAAAAAGATATGCTGTCATCCAAATATTAATACTGAGACATTACAAATTCCTGGATCAGATTTTCAGAAATTAATACGAGCAACTGGAACTACTATGGAAGTAAGTAAACTCCCATATTTAGAGCCTAATAGCTCCATTACAGAATGATTTGAGTGATTTTCTAATAATTATTTCTTACCATTAATTAGATCATTAAGGCGCAATAAGCTGTTATAGACGGACTTTCCTTTCTCTGTAAGCCCAATATATTCTGCTCCATTATTTTTTTCAAGATGAATTAAGTTTGATTCTAACAATTTATCCTTAATTCGTAAAAAGGAATTATAATTACTAAAATCGATTAAATTTCTATAGAAAACACCTTTTTCCGCTCTATACTCTTCAAATTGTGAAAGAACAAGAAATGTATTAAAAAACCCTCGTTTATTTAAAACTGAATATAACTCCTCAATGCTCATAATATATCCCCATTAATTAAATATATTCTTATGGAATCATATGGAAATATGGTACTTATTTATGTTTGCATATTTTTGTCGGATTTGTCAAAA
>JAEOTW010000170.1 GCA_016839655.1 Promethearchaeota archaeon
GAGGAACTCCATGCATTGCTGCTACGAATTTGACATTTTCTTCAGCACGTAATACTTCATAAATTGTTATTACTTGAGGGCATACACCTATTTTCTTAACAATTTCATTTTTTCCAGTTAAGATACTATGATTATTGACGTAAGCATCTCCCGCTGTCGGCGTTAAGACTGTGGTTAGCATACGAACTAATGTAGTTTTTCCCGCACCATTAGGACCAAGGATGCTAAATAATTCACCTTTTCTAATCTTTAGAGATAATCCATCTACAGCTTTAACTTCTTTAAAATGTTTTTTAAGATCTTTAATTTCTATTGCGTTTGAATCTTTAATTATGCTCATTTTTTATGGTGTACAAGAAATTTATATTTTTGATTTTTATTGTAGATATTTTTTTTTAAATTAAAAGAATGTTATATAAGAATAGGAGTCCAAATTTTGAAAACTTTCTATAAACTAATTCTAATTTAGTTAATTGATTATTAGCAACCTTATAATATTAATACAAAAGTGGAAGAAATTTTAGTAAAAATTTTTTTACTCATTTTCATCTTAAATAAGTTAAAGGACTCTCGAATTCAGAGATTTTCTTATTCTAAATCCATATCATATTTAAAAATAAGCTAAATAAATTAATAACTCTTTCTCAATGTCCATACTATTATATAATTTATGGTAGAAATTATAGTTATCACAATATTGACAAAAGTAATTGTCCAAAAACCAAGATCCGCTCCTAAAATAAATGGTATGATAGTTGATGCACTTATCCAGCAAATTACAGTAACATAATATGCGTATAAGAATTTCCTTTTATATCTCGAAATCCTAACTGATTCATCAGTTTTACTCAATAAATTAAAGGCAGCTTCTCCGACCTCAGAAAGTATATATTTATTTTCCTTTTGTGTCAAAAATTGTTCTAAACCTTTAAGATGATAAGAAAGAGTTGGACTATCAATAGATTCCATTTTATTTTTAATCTCCGTGAAGGATGAATTTCCCTCTCCAAGAATTTTAATTATATTTCGTCTAACTTGATGATTTAGGGATTTAAAAATTTCCTCCTCATTAGGAAAAGCTTTGCTCTTTTTTTTTTCTACAGATTCACTATTACTAACCATTATAAAATCAATTTATTCCTTTTTTCTTAATACTTAAGATTACCCTATTTTGAATATATAGTTGTATTAAATAAATGAATATAGTGTAAAATGAAATCTAATCACAAACTTTATTATCCAATAATATTAAAAATAGATTTTTCTATTATTCTAATTACATTATTTTAAAAATAAATCTTAATAAAAAGATGACAAATAATATGGAACGAAACTTAGAAAAAGGTTTAAACAAGATTCTCAAAAAAGAAAGATTTCAGGGTAAAATGATTAGTTACATGTCAAAAGTAGGCAAACTATTACTTTTTGTATTACCAATAGTTCTATTAATAGTTACCCTTCTTGCTCTTATTCAGGCCCTCGATTTACCACTAAAAATCATATATTTAGTAGTTTTGGTTATATATACATTTAATTCATGCATGTTACTTCTAGGAGCTAATTCTACTGAAAGTTCTCTTAAAATGAGATTAAAATTTGAAAGAAAACGCGGAAGACCAATAGATAGCCTTGATGGATTTGATTTACTTTCAAGTAGTGTAAAAAGAGTTACAAATTTATTAAAAATCATTTCAATCATTTGTTTTACTGCGATTATATTATTTGCGATTATGTTAACCATGGATCTTCTCGATATAGGATTTGCTGCTGCTGGTTTTGCATTAATTGGTTTAGGATTGTCAATACTTATTCGCAGTTTAAACCTCAACATTCATGATGTGAATGGTCTCCAAGATTTCTACCGACCGACGACTCATCAAATTTTCTTAGATAATTTCTTTGCAGAGATACTTTCTAATCACCTTGACCCAGTCACATTTCTTAAATGGGATGAATATTTAGCAGAATTAAATAAAATTTTAACTCCTGAATTCGTTCAAAAAATAAAAGAAGCTGAACCAGATGAATTACCTATAACATTTGCATTAGAGAAGTTATTATTTCTTTACTATCTTAAATTTCAAGAAGTTTTAACTGAAGATCAATTGATTCAAGAATTAAGAGAAATAATTAATGTTGATTCGGTTAATTTCAACGTCGAAAATGGAGTATATATGGAGGGCGCGTGGTATTTTGGCATGAAAGATATATATAAACTCTTCAAATATATAAAAAAATATAATCCTGGCTTTTTCAACATAATAGACAGATTACAACTAGAATTGGCAGACAATATTGAGCGGATATCAAAAGATCCTATATATCTTGACTCTACAGCTCAAGAAGTAGTGTATCTTAATTCTGAATTGAATATATTTTGTTTCTTATATAATAACGCTCCAGAAGATAAGAAATATATACTTAAAGTGAATGCACCTGGATTTGCACCAAGCAAACTCAAATTAGATATTCGTGTGGAAGGTCGTGGATTATTTCTCATCCCAAACACTCCAATTCCATTAATTTCATCTGAAGGGAGAGATATAGCTGGAGTGTTGTCAACATTGTTAGAAAATGGAGACACTACATGGTTAACATTAGAACCACGTGAAACAGGTGAACAAACAATTCAGATCTTTTTACTCTCTGAAGATGGAACCATTATTGAAGGAAAAACAAGAGTGGTAAAGGTAACAAAGAATATCAAAGATTATCTCAAGAAATTTAGCTCAATCGGAAGTCTTTTGGGTGGGTTAGCCGTACCTCTTGCTAGAATTCTACCTGCATTTATAACTTAAAAGAAATTTAATTCTAATTTTTTCCTACTTTTTTCTCATTAATTTTTAGATTATAATTTATCTTAACCATTAAAGGAAAGCCCCATATTGAATTTTTGTCGCATAAGTTTAAATATAATTAGTTAACTAGATAAATGTTTGAATTAAATTACAGGAAGAGAATCAATTCGTTTTGTAGACTCCTTCCATTAAGACAACAGGTTTCCATCCAAAAATAATAATTAAGGTAGATAAAATTGACTATATCAGAACTTTATCAAACTGAGCAGAAGTTTAAAGAGCTCTTTGAGAATATAACTTGTGGAGTTGGTATCTATGAAACAAAAGATAATGGCTTAAGTTTCATAGTTAACGGAATGAATAAAGCGGGATTGAAAATATGCGAAGTTAATAGAAAGGATATCATAGGAAAAAATCTTATTGATGTTTTTCCAAATGTAGATGAGTTTGGATTTATTGATGCTTTAAGAAGAGTTTGGAAGACAGGTACGCCTGAGCGTTCTCCAACAGCTTTATATCAAGATGATAGAGTTTACGGCTGGACTGAAATGTATATTTATAAATTACCATCAAAAAAGGTTGTTACAATTTTTGAAACTCAAACAAAACTGGTTGAAACAGAAGAAAAAAGTAGGGAAACAGAAAAAGAATTAGAGAGATTAAATAAGGAATTAGAAGTAAGAGTTAAAAAAAGATCTAAAGAATTAGAAGAGTCTGAAGGGAAATATCGTAGATTATTTGAAAATTCTCCGATTGCAATAATGGAACAAGATTATTCAGAGGCAAAAAGTTATATTGATCATTTAAAATCAAAAGGTATTACCGACTTTAATAAATTCTTTGATGTGAATCCTAAAGAAGTTCTAAAGTTAATGACTATGAATAAAGTAGTTGATGTCAATAAAAAAACTTTAGAGTTATATAAGACTGATTCTAAAGAAAATTTCATTTCGAGAGCGAACCATTTAAGCGATACAATAAAGAAAAATATTACTGATGAAGTTTTATCATACAACAAAAAAGAATTTCTCTCTTTAATGGAGGGTGAACCATTTTATGAATCGGAAATTGCTTCTAAAACTTTTACAGAAGATACAGTCTACCTATATGCCAGAACTTCAATATTGCCTGGATTTGAGAACACATGGTCAAAAATTGTAGTTACTCTTATGGATATTACAGAAAGGAAACTAGCTGAAGAAAAATTAAGGGAATCTGAAGAGAAGTTTAAAACACTTGCTGATCAATCATTAATGGGTATTTTCATTATACAGGAAAACAAAACAATTTATGCAAATCAGAGGATTGCTGAAATGATGGAATTATCTTTTGAACAAGTTATGAGAATGACTTTAGAAGAACAATTAAAAAGAATCCATCGTGGTGATAGAGAATTCGTTGAAGAACAGGCAATTAAGAAACAAAGAGGAGATCCAGATGTTATAAATCAATATCAATTCCGTTATATTAAAGAATCAGGTGAATTAATGTGGATTGAAGTATATTCCAAAACAATTTTGTATGGGGGAAAGCCTGCTAATTTTGTAACCTTTGTAGATATTACTAATCAAAAAAAAATTGAAGAAGCACTACAGAAATCGGAAAGTGAAAAATCTGTTATCCTTGAAAGCCTTTTAGAACATATAGTGTATCAAACTCCGGATCATATAGTTATTTATGCTAATAAAGCAGCTGCTGATTCAGTAAATTTAAAACCAGAACAATTAATTGGTCGTAAATGTTATCAAATCTGGAATAATCGAGAAGAACCATGCGAAGGTTGCCCCGTACAAGAAGCAATAAAAACTAATAATTCCGCTATTAATGAAATGACTACTCCAGATGGGAGAGTCTGGTATGTGGGAGGTTATCCTGTTAGAGATAAAAACAAAAATATTATAGGTGTAGTTGAGGCAACATTAGAGATTACTGAGCAAAAAACTGCTGAGGAAAAGGTAAAAAAATCTGAGGAAAAATATCGAAAGGCATATTATCAAGCCAATCTTTATCGTGATATTTTTGCCCATGATATTAATAATATTCTTCAAAATATAAGTTCCTCTGCTGAACTTAGCTCTCTTTATCTCAACAATCCTGAAAAACTCCACACAATTAAGGAATTATTTGAAATTGTAGATGAGCAAGTTAATAGAGCAAAAAAGTTAATATTAAATGTAAGAAAAATAACTGAATTAGATGAATCTAAAATTAATTTAGAAAAAGTAAATGCAAATAATGTGTTAAATAATGCAATAGAGTTTTTAGAATCTAGTTTTCAAACAAGAAATATTAACATTAAAATTAATACACCAACTAAAAGAAATTATGTATATGCTAACAACCTCTTATTAGATGTGTTTGAAAACATCTTAATAAATGCCGTTAGATATAACAATAAATCCAATATTGATATCATAATTGATATTAATAAAGAACAAAAAGAAGAAAAAGACTATCTCAAAATGCAATTTAAAGATAATGGAGTAGGGATTTCTGATTATCGTAAAAAGAGCATTTTTGAGAGAGGATCACAAAAATCCAAATATAGTAAAGGAATGGGGCTTGGATTATCACTTGTCAAAAAAATCATTGAAATTTATGATGGATTTATCTGGGTGGAGGATAGAATTAAGGGAGATTATAAACAAGGAAGTAATTTTGTAATTTTGATTCCTTCTAATTTTTAAATCCCTAATAAAATTTATTTTTGCAAGTTAACTAAAATCAATGAAAAATACATTAGTTTCCTTTTCTTCAAACCATCCTTTAAATTATTACTATAAAATTTAAAAGTTATATAGATCAAAATGAAATTATGGAAATATATGACCTAGTAGTTATTGGGAGTGGAGTAGGATTAACTGTTCTAAATACAGGACTTCAATTTGGAATGAAATGTGCACTTGTAGAAAATACAAAAATGGGAGGTACATGTCTAACAAGAGGGTGCATTCCTTCTAAAGTACTGGTTCATCCTGCTGATTTAGTTCGCGAAGCTCAACATGCTGAAAAAGTTGGTATTAAATTTAATGTAGAACGTATCGATTGGGAACTTATAACCAAAAGAATGTGGTCTCAAATCGATGAAAGCAAACTGATGGATGAAGGACTTTCCACTGTACCCAATTTAGATGTTTATAAGGGTGTAGGGGAATTTATAGGAGAATATGAAATAAATGTTCTAGATACAAAAAAGAGTAAAGAGTTAGGACATTTTAGAGGCAAAAAATTTGTAATAGCTTCGGGTGCAAGATCATTCATACCCCCAATAGAGGGAATAGAAGATGTAGACTATATTACTAACGAAAATTTCTTTGGTGATAGATTTCCAAAGAAACCATGGGAAAGTCTTATAATAATTGGTGGTGGAGTAATTGCTGCTGAATTCGCCCATATTTTCTCTGCAATGGGAACTGAAGTAACTATTGTAGAGATGTTACCAAGGTTAGTTATAACAGAAGAACCTGAAATCAGTAAATTTTTAGAAAATAATTTCAGAAAACATATGAATGTCTTAGTAAATGAAAAGGCAGTAAAAACATATTTGAACAAGAAACAAAAAGCCGTTTTGATTAAAAACATGCAAACAGGAGTAGAAAGGGAAATTGTAGCAGAAGAAATACTTATTGCTGCGGGAAGAAAATCAAATGCAGATCTATTAAAAGTTGAAAATACTGGAGTTGAAATAGATAAGAGAGGTTGGATAAAAACCAACCAATACTTAGAAACTAATAAGTCAAATATTTGGTGTATAGGTGATGCTAATGGACTTTATCAATTTCGTCACAAGGCAAATTATGAGGCAGAAATTTGTACTAATAATATATTTGGACCAGAAGATCAAAAGAGATCTGTTGATTATTCTGCAGTTCCCTGGGCGATCTTTACATACCCACAAATAGGACATGTTGGAATGACTCAAGCTGAAGCGATTGAAAAAGATTATGAAATTTATGTAGCTTTGAAGAAGTATTCAACCGTAGCAAAAGGATTTGCTATGGGTTTTGAGAATGGCAAAGAAGATGATGGATTTGTTAAATTAATAGTTGATAAATCATATAAAATCTTAGGAGCACATGTAATAGGTCCTCATGCTGCTCTTTTAGTACAACCATTCGTTTACTTGATGAATTCAGGATTTACTTGTACCCTACCTGAATTTAAAGATGAGGTGAATATAACTAAAGTAGAAAAAGCGTGTCCAGAAGCGGGATCATTTATGCCTATTTATCATTCGATGGTTATTCACCCTTCACTTAATGAAGTTACAGGTTGGGCAATCGGTAATTTGAAACCAGTAAACATTAAAGTGGAACATCACGAACACCATCATAGTTAATCGTTTAATTATAATTTTTCCTTAATCTATGAATTTTTCAGAGAGGATCAAAAGAAAAATCCTCGAACGGAGGTATGGGATTAGGATTATCACTTGTAAAAAAAACAATAGATCACTACAATGGTAAAATTTGGGTAGAAGATAGAATAAATGGGGATTGTACTAAAGGAAGAAATTTTAATATTTTAATACCGAAGGAATTTAAGGAAAATATTCGATGAATAGTTTTTTTCTTGACTGGATTTATAATGATAAAACTAACCATCAACTATTTAGATTTTTAAACCAATATTAAGATTAGATGGTATTAAAAAACAATAATTCAAAAACCGATAAAGCAATAGGGCAAGTTTTCACTCCAAGTTATATTGCTGAATTTATGGTTAATAACATCAATAAGTTTATCACAAATTGGAAGAATAGACCTAAGACATTAAGAATTTTAGAACCGTCAGTAGGAGAAGGTATATTTTTAAAATTTCTCTTAAAAAATGATTTCACAGATATAACTGC
>JAEOTW010000171.1 GCA_016839655.1 Promethearchaeota archaeon
TTATATCGGTTAATTAAAAAGAAAAGTACAACTGCGTTAGCAAAATTAATACTGCCAATAATCATAGATAAACATGAATTTTGATTTGAATGGAAGTGATTATCGATATCGATAAATTTTTTAATTAATTCATTGTTACAATTTTCATGTTGTTAACTTTAACCATAGCGTCACAAATAATTGGTATTGTTTCAATAATTCAAGCAGCAATTATAATAAGTATTTCATTAGCAGTATTGAAAAAATGGTATCAATATAGAAGAAGAGAACTTTTTTATCTGTTTTTGTTCATGTATTTTTCATCTTCAAATTTATTCCCATTTTTATCTGGTTATATTGGGTGGTTGATATCAGGTGGAGCAGTTCTACCTTATGAATTCTATGCTTTATTAAGTAATTTCTTATTGCCCATAGTAATAATTGCATGGTCTCTCTTGTATTTGTCTGTATCATCAGTATTTCGCAATCGGAAAAAAATAAGACGTACAATACTTATTCTCATCTCAATATATTCAATAATTTTTGAGATTTACCTGTTCTATTTTCTATTCTTTTCTCCAAGTGCTCCAGAAATGGCAATGATAGGCATATTAATCGAAAGAAGTGATTTGCAACTAAGAGGTTTTGTATTAATCTATGCGATGTCAATAATTGTTTGGAATCTGATTACTGGGATACATTTCTCCTTAGAAGGGATTAAATCAGAAGATCCACGAGTCAGAGCAAAAGGAAAGATACTCTTGATTGCCTTTATTTTCATGTTTATAGAAATCATTATTGAGGGATTCGTGCTAAGTGGAGTATTATTAAACCTTGTATTAGAGAGAATAATAGGAGGATTAATTGATATAACCACATTTATATTGCTGTACCTTGGATTTGTTTTACCAAAATGGTTTCAAAAATTAGTAAAAGTTGAAAATAATACTTAGCAATCTTTTGATTGCATTCTTTAATTTTTTTTTTTATACAAAAATACGAAAAAAAAAGAAATTGAAATTTTGGAGGATTTAGGGTAGATAAATATTTATTAATAATCCAGCAATCAAGGCAATTATCATTCCCGAAATCATGAATCCTAGTACTTTAGAATAACCCTTTGGACGTAACTGATCATTCTTATCCATCTTTCTTATTAGAGGGAATAACTTCCAATAAAAAGTTGCGATAGAAATGATTAATGCTATTATAGAAATATTTTGAGTCAAAAAATCTCCAAAAATGATAACTACGATGATTAACGAAATGAAGATCACTTTCGTTCCAGCAACCCAGTACACTAAATATTTGACCATATTATGTACCTCTGGATCATTCTTACTTTTTTCCCAAGCTTTAAAAATCCCAGCTGAGTTAGCAGTCTTGGATCCTGGTCTGAAATAGAGAGTCAAAACGTTTAAAACTTCCATGACTATAAACGCAATAACAATAATTAATGTGATAAGGTTCATTTTTTAATTCCCCAATTTTTTTATCTGATTTTTTAAATGCTATATAGCTTAATATAGCATTTTTAATAGTATTTTGCAAATTTGAAATAAAGGTTATTTTATGTAGCCTTTAACTACTAATAACTCAGCATTTAAAATAGCTCCTCCAGCAGCTCCTCTTATAGTATTATGACTTAAAGAAACGAATTTATAATCAAAAACATTATCTTTTCTTAACCGACCAATAGTAACAGTCATTCCTTTATCATTATCTCTATCTTTCTTAGGCTGGGGTCTATCAATATTCTCTAAATATAATATTGGCTGTTTAGGAGCAAATGGTAGATCTAATTCTTGGGGTGCTGATTTAAATGAAGACCAAATTTTTATGATTTCTTCTTTTGATGGTACATTTTCTTTAAATTTCATGTTTACACTTGCAGTATGACCATCGGAAACTGGAACCCTTGTACAGGTTGCACTAATTTTTATATTGCTTCTATTTTCAATCCCAGTTTTTCCAATTCTACCAAGAATTTTTAGTGGTTCTTTTTCTGTCTTTTCTTCTTCTCCCTCTATATATGGGAAGATATTATCTATAATATCTAGAGAGGCTACCCCTGGATAACCTGCTCCTGAAACCGCTTGCAAAGTAGTTATTATTAATTTTTCTACCTTAAATCCTGCTTCTTCTAAAGCATAAATTGGAGTAAGATAGCTTTGAA
>JAEOTW010000027.1 GCA_016839655.1 Promethearchaeota archaeon
AAAAGCATGCAAGCTCTTATAGCATATTCAAATTTAGTATTTTCAATTGCTCCACCTGCCATTGTCTCTGAAGAATCTACTAATATCATTACAGTTACATCTCTTTCATCTTCGTATTCTTTTACAACTAATGTTTGAGATCGAGCACTTGCTTTCCAATCTATAAGTCTGAATTGATCTCCAAATACATATTTTCTCATACCATAAAATTCTGAACCAAGTCCTTTCTGCTTCGATCTTTGTACACCATAGTTAAGCTGCAAAGATCTTTTTGAACCTAAAATTTCAATTCTTTTAATATCTTCATAAGGTGGATAGATAAGAATATCTGTAACACTATCCGGTACAATTCTTTCAACCGAATTAAAACCTAATCTATCTTTAACTATTACTGATAAAGGTCCGAGAGCATATTCACCTCTAACTTTTGGTTCAAGAACGTAGGAAAATTTAATTGTACTCTTCGGCCCAATTCTAGTAGATATAAAATTTTCCCCTAAAATTAGTCTAAACAGCTGTGGGTTGTAATTATCCCTAATTTCAATAAAATCAAAACTATTGCGACCTGTATTTTCAATCACTACTTTGACATGAACAAAATCATCTTTGAATACTTTTTCTTTCTCTAGTTCTCTATGTACTCGTAATTCCTCTATATTCATTTTATAATAGAAAATTGGTAAACTAATGATCGTACTAAATAGCAATAATATAGCAAAATAGATCAAGAAATAATTTACAAATGCAAATCCCGCAGTGAGAAAAAACACTGCAAATAAAATTAAACTTCTACCTTTACCTCCTAAAATATAACTCCACCACTTTTTTTCTTCTAATTTTTATTAACACTATGACCATAAAAAAGAAAAATAATTGGGTTAAATAGGGACGGGAATTTCTTCTACAATTGATTTAAGAACACTCTGTGAATCAAGACCTTCTAATTCAGCTTCTGGTTTTAAGAGAAGTCTATGATTTAATGCTGGCACGATTAATGCTCTTACATCATCTGGAGTAACATATGATCGACCTAGTATTGCTGCACGAGCTTTAGAACATTTCATTAATGTCAGCGAGGCCCGGGGACCACATCCAAGAGCAATTTGCGGATGATTTCGCGTTTTCAGTATAACATCACGAACGTATTTTAGAATTCTATCGTCAATATATACTAAATTCATAATTTTCTGAGCCGCAAGAATTTCTTCTCCAGCTGTAATTGGATCAACTGATGGAGATTCACCTGAGATTTGTCGACGCATAATCTCGACTTCTTCATCTTGATCTGGATAATCTAACCAAAGTTTGAACAAGAATCTATCAACTTGTGCCTCAGGTAGTGGATAAGTTCCTTCCATTTCAACTGGATTTTCAGTTGCAACAACAATGAATGGTTTTTCCAATATTAATGTCTGCCCTTCAATGGTTATTTGACGTTCGGCCATTGCTTCTAGTAACGCAGATTGTGTTTTAGGAGCAGCTCTATTTATCTCATCAGCGAGAACCATATTCGCGAATAGGGGTCCTCTTTGAAGTATAAACGCACCTTCATTTTGATCGAATATTTTAGTGCCAGTTATATCAGCTGGAAGTAGGTCAGGGGTGAATTGGATTCTACGAAACGATATTCCAAGAGTTTTTGCGAAAGTTTTTGCCATTACCGTTTTTCCTAGTCCTGGTACTCCTTCTAAGAGTACGTGCCCATTTACGAGGAGAGCTATGAAGAGTTGTTGTAGGATTTCTCCATAACCGACAATTACACGGCTCACTTCACTTAATACTTCTTGAGCAATCTCCCTAATAGGTGTAACATCTATTTCTTCATGGTCATAATATTTTGCTTTATCTGGAGCTTCCATTTATTTATAACCTCTTTTTTTTATTTAATTTTTTATTTATTTTATTCTTTATTTTGATTTTTAAATATGATTAAATATTATTAACTGCCCAACCCATCTCGAAAAACAATTCTTCGAAATCTTGTTCAGTTTTAACTTTAGATTTTCCTTCTTTAATTAATAAAATTCTATCCATAAATTTACTTAATCTTCTTGTTTTTAATTTTGTAGTTGATGGATTTTTTGCTATTACCAAATCTATCACCTTTTGGGTTGTAATCTTTACCCCTCCTAATTGACCATGCAATTTTCGTTCTAATCTTCTATAAAGTAGCTTTAATGCTTCTCCATATTTCATTTTATCTCTATATTCCTCAATCTTTTGAGCAAAAAAAGAAGATGTTCGAAATCGTGCCATTTCTTCTTTCTTTTCTTCTTCTTCCGCGATTTTTTCTTCTTCCTTCTTTTTATCCTTTTTAGGAAGGTATTTCTTTAATGAGTAATACGCTAGAAGTGGATAAATCCATGCTGTGATAGGATTTGTGGATAAGTGTATTATATACTGCATAATATATCCAAATATTCCTGCAGATGTAAGATCTCTTGAATATTCTGGCCTTAAATGTGCTTCATCAAACACTACAATCCATTCATTCTTACTTCTTCCTTCATTTACATATGTTAACCATTCAATGATATTTAATCCAAATTGCAAATTATCATATTTAGAATCATCAATTAATTCATTATTAAATAAACTAGCATCCGCAGATACGAATGTTCGCTGTGTTCCGCTATCTTTTGCTAAAAATACACTTTGGGCATAACCTCCAAGGGGAAGGTTAGCTAATGGAAAATCTTCGAAACCTGCTATTGATGTAATAGCACTCATGAAACCTAAACTAAGATCATCATTGGGAGAGTCATATCTTCCATTAAATGGATATTTATCAATAAATCCGTAATCGGTTGTGGATCCAATAGAAGTCCAACCGAAAGCTTCAATAAAAGGACCTCCAACCGCACATGATGCTACTGAAAGAATAACATCACTTATTCCATTTGTTGTTGGATGAGCGGCAAAATTTTGAATAACAGGGAATTCTGGAGTCGTATCAAAAGAAGCATTATCTCGCAATTTACCATTTGGAAAAATTGTTATTGGGATTTGAACTTGCGCAATTGCACCTGCTATTAGAATTTCCCATAATAAAGTGCTTGTAGATCCATGGTCGTGACATATTAGAAGGGAATTTGTACCATTGAAGAAATTAATAAAATAAGGCACTTCAAAAATAGGATCATAAAATTGATTTGGACCTAATAAAACTAATAAGATTGATTTATCCAGCCGTTCTGTAGCACTTAAACTAGATTGTACCGCCATTACTTCATATCCGTCATTTTCAATTGCGGTTTTAAATTTTGAAGCACCATTCCAATCAGGATTATATATTGAGTTGTATTGGTTGTTTGTACCTCCGTCTATCAAAGGAGAAAATAAAGGAATGAATACAAAAATAAATATAACAACAAACAGGGCTTGCTTATATAACGATCCAGATTTAATTTTCTTTCTTGATTGAGTTTCTTGTACCCTTTGCTTTGTGGTGTTTCTTAAAAATACAATAAAAGTGATACCACTAAAAATTGACCCCAAATAACATAACATGGGTATATAAGTTACAATAACAGGTAAAACTTCTGGATTTTCTTCTTGGAAAATCACAATAAAATTACTAATAATTATTCCAAAAATGATTAGATATGTTGTTAGAAACGTAAAAATTATCCCTTTAGAAATATTGATACTCTTTTGTGTTGCTTTTCCCGGTTTCACCATTGTGATTTACTTTTAATTATTCTTGGAATTTTAAAATATTGATATTATTATTTGAACCTAGAGTTTAAATGAAAATAATTTTCCAGTAATTTCATTGTATAAATTGGTGAATAAATCAATTGTATAATTTAGTTCTTTATTTGTTGGTTCCACTCCACCATAGATAATATCTTCTATTTTTTTTATGAATGGATACACAGATTCAGGTTTTAGATTCTTTTCTAATTCATTGACACACGCTATCGCATATTCACGAATTGTTTGATGTGTTAGCCTTGGCTTTTTAAACTTAACATCGATTATATCATCATAAACAAGATAAATATACGCGATTGCTTCTTTTGGTCTATTGGACTCCACTAAGATTTTAACATTATCAAATCTTTGGTTAATATTAATCTCTGGTTCTGGTTGCTTTTTTTTCTTTTTTGCCATTATTTTTTACCATTTTCTTTATTTTTTTTAGAATATCTATTTAATAATTTTTTTTCAATTTATATTTCTTTTTACTTTTTTTTTTAATTTTAACTCTTGATTTTTTTATTATAGGATGAATTTAAAAAGTTAATACAAAATTATATCCCGTTAATTGAAAATATATTGATGAAAATAAACCACAAGTATTATAGAAATCTTTTTCAGTTATGCCATAAGGTTTTGCATATATTATTTCTTCAACTTGTTGAATAAAAGGGTATATTGATGATGGAGTTAGTTTTAATTCTTTTACTGATATAATCGCAAAATCTCTAATGGTTTCATTTTCTTTTCTTTTTCTATTGTATTTAGCATTAATTAAATCCATATAAATTGCATTAAATAAATATGATATTGATTCTTCCAACCGTCCGGTATCTTTAAGAATTTTAAGATTAATAATTTTTGATTCAAGTGGAAGGTTGACTACCCGAGATTCTTTTTCTTGTTTTTTATAATATCTATATCCAA
>JAEOTW010000172.1 GCA_016839655.1 Promethearchaeota archaeon
CTTCTCTGAAACTTCCTAAATCATGCTCAATTAAATCATTAATTGCAGACATAAGTACAATATAATCAATTTTCAATTCTTTTGCCAGATCTGTTGCAATTACTTCAGAACTCTTTTTTTTTAATACCTTTAAAATGTCAATTACTTGGTTTTTAAGTCTAATTGTCATATGCTTTTGCTAAAATTTTTTACTTTTTTATTATATCTTTTAAAATCTCTAATGTATTTAAATCTTTCGTGGATTTAGTCATTCTAAATCGCTTAATCTCGAATTAGAAAGAATTTCTTTTATCTTTAATATTAAAATTCTGGATCTCAATTAAAATAAAATCTAAAAAATCCGCAGCCAAGGGCTTAATTACAGCTAAATAATCTTATTCCCTTGGCGGATTAAAGAAATTAAATAGAAATGAATCTTGAAAAATAATTAAGTTCAATTGAATACCAAATTTATTTAAAATCGTAATTTTTCACTCAAGAATTCACTTAAACAATAATTTATTACATAATTACATTCTAAAAAATTTTACTATTGAAGTTTTTCACGAATAGATGTAGAACTAATTTTATTTTGGTTTTTATCTTTTAGTAAAGGAATAATGATTAGAATAAGGGGTTTTAATCCTTTTTTCTCTCTATTCTCATTTAATTTTAAAGCATTTTCATAAGTTTCTTGACTGACTATTAATCCTTCGTATTCTGGATCTTGAGCATATTTATCCATATCAGCCCAATTTTTTATTTCAACAATATTAATTCGCTCTAAATCAGCAAAAGAATTAATATACGTCATTAAATTCTCTTTTCTTGTTTTGTAATCTTCTAATTTTAAAGAATATTGTTTACTTTTTAATAAATCTTGAGATGTTAATCCAATCTCTATAAATTCAGAAAGGGATAAAGCTGTTTTTAATAAAAATTTATGACCCTCGTGAAGATGATCGAAAGTTCCCCCTAATCCAATTTTTTTTAGAATCTGAAAAACCCCCAATCAGAAAAAAAATAATTTAATTTATTCTTTTCCTTTTAAATTTTCTTTCTTGCTTGTGTCTTCTTTCTTCTTTTCAGTAGTAGGACTCTTTAATCTTACTGAATATATTTGTCTTATCTCCATAAGGTCCTCGCACTTTTCACATTTATCTATCCTTTTAAACACAAAATCTCCTTTCTCATAATTTCTAACTTTTGTAATTCCACATAATTTACAGATTAAAATTGTTAAAGTTTGTCTAATAGGTTCAGCGGGACTTTTTTGGATTTGGATTAATGTAGCCCCAAAACAGATTAAGATAAAACCAATTGACCAACTTGAGACTTGATCTCCCCCAATATTTAAATAGATAAACATTAATCCTACAATGATTAATATGGCTAATAAAATGTTTTTTAAAACGCTTTTTAAAGTAATTCCTTTTTTGAGTATATCCTCGTCGTCTTCTTCTTCAATCATAGCAATTGTCCAAATATCTTCTTTCCTATGCTTTATAATAGAAAAGAATAAATAAATTTTTTTATTATAAGAATTTAATAGAATAAAGATATCAAACATTATCTAATTTAAAAAAGAGTTGAATAATATATATCAAACAACACAGGGCACAGATCCAGTTTCTCTGATTATATCATTATTATGGTTGGTACTTATATTTGTTTCAATGTTTTATGGACAAAAAATACAAGCATGGAAAGCAGCTAAAGAACTTCAAACTGCGTTAGAAAAATTGAAAAAGTGGAATGATGAATGCAAAGAAATTTTGATTACAAATTTTAAAGAATTTGCTGATAAAAAGATAACACAGAAAGATTTAATGCTCCAACTTGAAGATTTTATGACATTTGTCACTATTGGTCCTGTATCTCTTGATCCATATGGAATTATTCCTAAATTCGATCACGTAGTGGATGTTCGAGACAATAGGTATAAAGAGGAAGTAGAAGTATTAGCTCCAAATGCAGATACTGTTCAAAGAGCTAATTTGGAAAATTTAGTAGAAGCAACCATGGCTATAGATTATATCTATAGACTAATTCGACACTATCTTATATTAGGCAAAAAATCAAAATCAATGATTTTATTACTTCAGATATCATACCAATTGGGATTAATTATGAGTATGGCAAAAGCTTATTATCATGCTGCTAAAGCTTTTGCGGAAGGAAGTCCAATTGGCGACGGACTCGGTGTATTAGTCGCTGCCAGTTTTATTAGAGCCGTGACAGATAGTGATATTAAAGCTGATGAAATCACACGAGATACTGTTGTCCAAGAAGTAAATTTTGAGGATAGAACTATTTTTGTAGTACGTGCTAAAGGTCCGGGGGGAACTGTGGGAAAACCAGGAAAAGCTATTAAGAAATTAATTGATCAGCATGGAGATAATATTTCAAGGATAATCATGATTGATGCTGGGTTGAAGCTTACCGGAGATAAAACCGGTTCAATAGCAATAGGTGTTGGCGCAGCTATAGGAGGTATAGGAATTGAAAAACACTTTATTGAAGAAGCTTCAACTGGAAGATCGATTCCGATTGATGCGCTCATTTGCAAAGAATCATTAGAAGATGCCATTACAACAATGAAAAGACCAATCACTCAATCTGTAGCAAATTTTGTAGAAAAAATAAAAACAGCTATCCGAAAACGAACAGATAAAGGCAGTAAAATTATTATAGCAGGTATTGGTAACACAATTGGAATTGGAGTATAATTTTTACTTATTTTTTTTGAAGATATTCTCCCTCTTTTCAAATCTTTTTAATCATTTTTATAAACTGATGTTTAATCTCTAAAAGCAAACTGGAATAAATAGTTCATAAGAAAAATAGAAATGATTTTATAATTAAGGGAATATCATTAATTAATTGCATTTTTTAATTAAATTAAAAAAAATAGAAAATTAAGTTAAAATTGAAATTGAGGTGTAAAGAAAATTTACGGTTATATGGGAAAGATTCTAAGAGTGGATTTAACTAGTGGAAAAATTAGTGAAGAATTTCCTGATGAAGAAACCCTGAAATTATATTTAGGGGGAGCAGGATTAGCAACAAAATATTTACTAGAAGAAGTACCAAAAGGAATAGATCCATTAGGACCCGAAAATAAACTTATAGTTATGACTGGACCATTAACAGGAACTCCCTCACCCAGTACTGGAAGATATTGCGTAGTAGCAAAATCTCCACTTACAGGTATTTGGGGTGAGGCAAATTCTGCTGGTTTTTGGGGTCGTGATCTTAAGAGATCTGGTGTTGATGGTATTATTTTTGAAGGAATATCTCCAAAACCAGTTTATCTTGTTATTGAAGATGGAAAAGCAGAACTTAAAGATGCTGCACATCTTTGGGGTAAAAATACTTCAGAAACAACTAGGATTATTAAAGAAGAACTAGGAGATAAGTTTAATGTGGCTTGTATAGGTATTGGGGGCGAGAATTTAGTCAAGTACGCTGCAGTTATGAATGATTGTGATAAACCAAATTACGGTAGAGCTGCTGGGAGATGTGGGATGGGTACAGTCATGGGATCTAAAAAAGTGAAAGCTATAGCTGCAAAGGGTAATGCTAAAATTGAAGTTGCAAATCCAGAAGAATACAAAGCTGAAGCAAAACAGAGATACGATTGGGTGAATCAGAGTTTATTAAAAATGACTCTTGAAGTGTTTGGAACAGCTACTATGGTTGATTTAGTTGGTGTTAAGGGTGGATTACCCACGCGAAATTTCCAAACTGGAGTTTTTCCAAATATGGATAAGATAAATGGAACAGCAATTAATGAAACAATGCTCATAGGACGTAAACCTTGTTTTGCATGTCCCGTCGCCTGTGGACGTATTGTTGAAATCAAGGAAGGAAAATATAAAAGTTCAGGAGAAGGTCCCGAATATGAATCAATAGGAGCTCTTGGAACAATGTGTGGTGTTGACGACTTAGAAGCAATTACTATGGCACATTTTCTCTGTAATGAATACGGTCTTGATGTAATTTCAGC
>JAEOTW010000173.1 GCA_016839655.1 Promethearchaeota archaeon
ATATATCCAGTTTGCTAGGAATCATATTCAAAATATAAAGGCGCGAGATAAAATATATAATATAATTAACAAAGGAGTAGCATCAAACATACAAAAATCTACAATTAACCAAAATATTTCAAAACCAACTGTTAAGAAAAGTAATCTAAGAATCCCAGTAAGCTCAATAAAAAAAATAGCTTCTTCAAGTATAGAAGATTTATCCAAAACGAAAGGTATGAACCCCGTTAAGGCAAAAAGATATATTGAAATTGCTAAAAATTACCTAGAGAGTATGAGAAAAGAAGAAATACCTTTAAGTGAAAGAAGTACAAAATCAAAAAGACAAGATCAGGTATTGGGGTTTGTAAAGTTTGAAAACAAAATATATCCACAGAATTTAAAACCACAAATACAGCTTAACGAACAGAAACAACCATATGTAGAAAAGCCTCTTACTAATTTTACACAGCTAAAGAAACCAACTCTTAAAATCAAACCATTGATAAAACCAACTATTGATTTAAAATCAACAAAAAAACTTCCCCATCAAAAGATAGTTAAAACAAAATCACCTAAGGTAGATAAGAAGAAACAACCAGAATTGCAGACATTTTTCAATCTGGAAAAGATGCAAAAAATTCGTTTTTTACACTTTAAAATTAAAACATTAGAAGAAGCACTGGAGAAGAATCAAGATTTTTCCTTTTCTGAGCTGAATAATATTTTAGAATATATTAAAATCCTAAATGTTAATTATAAGACTCAAAGCCAAATAAGGATCTTTAAAGAATTAGAAATTACACCCTCATACTATGATCCTATTGCGAGAAAAGAGATTAAAATATGGGATTTAATTTTTGAATGCTCCCGAGCTTTATGGATTGCAGCAAAAGCATATTCTTACCTTTCCACTAAGTTTGAATCAGATAATTTAATGGAAAATGCGATTGTAGCAATGGTAGAATGCAGTAAGATGTATAAAACATCAGCTTATTTCAGTGCTGCATGTACTCGTCAAGAGGATAAAGGATTTGCACTATCCGTAGAGAATCTTGAATTGAATTCGGAGGAAGCTCGTATTCTTGCCCAGAATTTAGCTACTATAAGCGAGGAAAGGAAGGAGAATTTTTCTATGGCAGCAAATTTGTCTTCTGGGTTAAGCGCACTTACAAAAAGATTAGCTTTTTTGAGAACATATGATGAAAAAAAGGAAAATCACTATAAAGCTCAACATAATTATGATATGGGAAGAGCTTGTCATTTAAAAGCTAAATCACTATTAAAAGTGTCACCTGAAGGTGAAAATGAAGAAAAAACTGAAAATTTGCAGAAGAAAGCAAACTATCTTTATAGTAAGGCTGAAGAAATATGGGAATATATGTTAGCTAAATCTTCAAATTTAAGTGCTTCTGAAGAAGAGAGTATAAGAAATAATATATCAATAGTAAATGATAACATCATAGAGAATGATGTCGAAATGATAACTGATAAAGAAGCTTTAAAAATACAGGATCCGGAGCCTCTTATAATAGTCCCTGAAAACCTCGCACCCTTTATTCCAAGAACGACTAATTTTCTAACAAAATACAAACAAACAGATTTAAATTTTGATGCCTACCGACGGTACAAAAATATCATGTCAGAGGTGTTGATAGATTACAATAAAATACAAGAACTACAAAATAGCAAAGCCGGTATTGGTCGAACGTTAAAGCAGTTGAAGATTTTATATGACAATAATGATATCGATATTAATAACTTTACAGAACTTTATGAAAAATACTCAATAAAACTTGAGACTATTGAGAATGCTATTCAGAACTTAAAGAATCCTCAAAATAAAACCAAAGTATCAGAAGAACAAAAAGAAATTCTTAAAACAATTATGTAGTATAGACTCGCCTATGCCTCATAGAAAAGATGATCCAGTGCTTAAGAATATATCGAAAGTTATAGATATTCTAAAGAAAATTCTATTTTATCCAATATTCGTAATTATAATTATAGTCTTTATTTTTAATCAGATATTAGGATTATGGTTAGCTGGAATTTTCTTTTTAATATGTTTTGTTTCGTATTTAGTTACTCTATCTTCAAAGAGAAAAGTTCTAACATTGATGCAAGAATATCTTTTAGTAAACGACACTGAAATTTCCGAGAAGTTAAACCGCCCTGTAGAAGATATTAGAAGAATTTTATCTTCATTATCAAACAATCAGAAAAAGAAAAAATGGTTAATAGTGTTTTTGAATAAACGTTATTTATTTCTAAATGAAAATGGGGTTAAGATTTTTAAGCAGGTATATGAAGGAGGATATAATGAAAAAAAAATTCTAGAAACCTTACAACCAAAAATGAATATAAGATCCCGAGCCGAAGTTAAAGCTATTGAGAAAACATTAGCTAACTATAATAGGCTTGATAATTAAATTTTTAGATTCTTTCTCCAGTAAAGTAAATAATTTGTCTGAATATTGCTAAATAGGACAATAAGAATAACTTTCTAGTCTAATAGAATAAAAATTTTTATTAAACCATTTTATTTTATTCAAATTAATATTAGCAAAATTAAAAATTATTACCTTGTATTGCTATAAATAATTGAGGTGATGATATGAGTCCAAGACCGGGACCAATGCGACGTGGTATGGTCCGTCGGCCATTTCGACCCCCTGCTAGACGTAACGTATGGAGAGCCCGTAGAATACTGTGGCGTGCTACAAGACGTTTGATCTTGGGATCTTCCGTATTGCTGATGATAGGGGGTAGTTATGCGGTTTATAAAATAACTCAACATGATATTGAAAGAATTGAGCAAGAAACGGGGAAATCTGCAGAAAATATGGGTGAAGAGGAAATAAAAACTGCAATGAAAAACTTAAACATCCGAAAAATGGAACTTACTCCTGATGATGCGATCCACATAGAAAGAGTTGCAAATGAAACAACAATAGGAACTAAAAAGTTTTGTGTATATTGTGGTGCTCAATTAAATACTAATGCTAAATTTTGCCCCAGTTGTGGACAAAAAGTCTAATTTTTTTTTAATTTTCTTTTTCTAATATTAATTTTGGTAGATTAAAATGCAATTTCTAAAATAAGAATGCCGGTGGAGGGATTCGAGCCCTCGACCTCCAGATTATGAGTCCAGCACATTCAGTCTGACCCAAATTTCAGATAGTATGCGTGTCTGGCGCTATAACCAGCTAAGCCACACCGGCGTGTTTATTAAAATGGAGCCTCAAGGGGGTTTATCATTTTTGAGCTAAATGCTCGAGTATTATGATCCCCCGACCTATAAGCTCAAAGGGATAAATCCCTTATGAATTGCCTTACCAAGGCAACGCTCTACCAGCTGAGCTATTGAGGCGCATTTTTTCAAAACCTATACTACTATCATTTAAT
The DNA here is from genome assembly GCA_016839655.1 of Promethearchaeota archaeon. The sequence continues at coordinate 3,388 of JAEOTW010000173.1, forward strand.
TATTACTAAATTAAAAATTTTTTTACAAAGTAATTTTGAAATGAAAAAAAAAAGAATGGAGATTTTAATAAATATTTTTTATGGTAAGATAATTAATAGTGCTCCTAAAGTAATAAAAAATTGAGCCAAAAAGTAGGTTGTCAAATTGATTAATCGACCGTGTATAAATTCCCCTTCCCACTTAATCATAGCAAGAATAGAATCTGAAAAAATGAATAAGATGGAACCGATATAGATAAAGATAATCGAAATATCTTGATTTACACCTAATCGTACAACTGTGGCTACATGCATTAATAAGATAGCGCCCATATAAACTAACACAGGTATCTTCAAATCTTCTGTCTTTTTTATGAATCTTGGTACCGTAAATCCTATAATTAGTACTACAGGACTAAAAAGAAAGAATGTCCAAGCATTAAAAGTAGATATATCACCAACACCTACAAAGAAAGAAATAATATAGAAGATTTGGTTTACTAAAAAACCAATCATACCAAATAAAAACCATTTTTCTTGGTTTTTGAGCATTAATAAAATATCTCCTGCCATTCCTCCGATTAATGCAACAACAATTAACCAATCAATCCTTTCAAATCCTACACCATTAATTACTCCAAATATATAAAATAGTATCAAAAAAGGCATTGCGAGAGGCTTACTAGCATAGAATATCTTTGTGTTATCTTTTGATTCTCCGTATAGTTCAACGACAACGATAATAAAGAATAATATCAAAAAGATGTATTCAATCATTGTAATCATTCAAAATTTGTTTTTTTAATGATAATCTTTTAATTAAAATAGATTTAAATAATTTTAGAATTAAGATTGAAGTTTAAAAGAAGTGCTTCTCTTTTGCACCTATCAAACATTTTAAGAAATAAATAGAAGTGAATTAGTCCTGAACCGCTCCAATTCTGACTCTGGAGGTCAGAAATCATCAAAAATCATTACTACCACTCCAGATTTTAACTCTATGATACGAATTACTTTTTGGAATGGGTTAGGGTTTATCTTTTTCATGTTTATAAAATCGTATGTAGTGATTTATTTTTTTGGAGGTTCTGGATTTGAATTAGGGATTATTATGGCTTTGCAACCTTTTGCCCGACTTATTTCAATGCCGTTAATAGCTTATTTGACAGACCATACCTCAAAGAAACGGCTAGTGTTAATAGGGTCGATGGGGCGAACAATATCGTATTTTATATTTTGGCTATCTCTTGTTATTCATAACCTTTATTTGTTTGGAGTAGGAACTTTCTTACAAGGTCTACTTGTAGCCTTTTTTTGGCCACCCTTTTATTCATTAATCTCTCAAAAATCCAGCAAAAACAATAGAACCCAAGCATTGGCAACTGGTAGGGGAAAGATGATTGGTTACGGATTTCTAATGGGGGCAATCATTAGTATACCGATCTTTGCTTCAGTAAGTATTTTTCTTCCTGATAATATTCCATTGATGTATAGTCCATTATTAATATTTTCAATCATAAATTTAATTGCAGGGCATCGTTTTTATACCAAAATAGATGAAAATTTAACATTTGAAAGTTATCTTGCTTTACTGAATGATCCTAGCTTAGAATTTGTAGATAATGTAGATAATGGTACTACAAATGGTGGATTTAATAATAAGAAACCTGATACGATTTTTTATATCTCCTTTTCTGTTTTGATTATAGCAATTTTGGCTACTTCTATAGCGGGAACAATATACTCACCGTTTATCTCAGCATATTTAATCGAAACCCTCTTAACAGGTTTTCCTGAAAATATCATTCCAATTATTGTAATGATTGTATATTTTCCGGCACAAGTTCTCTCACAACTATTCTCACCAAGATTGGGTAAATTATTTGATCGCATTTCACCTACTATAAGCTTTACTATCATTAATGTTTTCAAGGCTCTAATGATTTGGCTATTAATTGGAGCATTCACATCAATTGATTTTGCCATTATTCTAATTTTATTATATATTGCTTTAGAATCAAATACTTACTTTATCCAAGCAATTATGAGTCGGGTTTCTATAAAACATAGAGGAAAAATCTTTGGATTAAATATATGGATTGATAGGTTAGGAAGAGTTATAGGCCCAATTATTGGTGGAATTCTTTGGGTTACTATGCCATATAATACTCCGTTTATATTATCCATTTTTATTGGCTTATGTATTATCCCTATTTTTATATTTTCCACTCGTAAACTAAACCCATACATGATAGAACAAGTAGAAATTTTTGAATGATGGGTTAAGAATTTGCCCAAAAGATTTAAATATGAATGAAACAATATTTGTTCTATATCGAACTATTCGATTTCGAACAAATAAATTTTTCTTTTCCAAACATGAATACAATGTCTGTCTTTTTTGGATGTGATGATCTCAAACGTTTGAGTTACACCTTAAATTATTGTGGGGAACATTCAAAAGAGATCGACGCATTTGAGTTTGAGATAAGTAAACCTAAATTATATAATGAGTGTGAGAAAAAATAAATAAAATTAGAACAGGTTGGAAATTACCATTAATGCCTTTACCAATAGCTTTATTAGGCGCTCATGTGAATGGTAAACCAAATTTCAAAACTGTAGTATGGTTTAACATGGTCCATGATGATCCTCCCTTGATTGCTATTGCGGTATCAAAAAAACATTATACTACTCCTGGTATAAGGGAAAACAAGACATTTAGCCTCAACATACCGACTAGCGATATGTATGTCGTAACAGACTATTGTGGTTTGCATTCAGGGTCAGAAGTTAACAAAGCCAAGGAATTTGAACTGTTTTATGGAGATTTAAAAACAGCTCCAATGATTGAGGAATGCGGTGTAAATATCGAATGTAAACTAGTAGACACTAAAGAATTCGAAAAAACTGAGTTATTTATAGGAGAGATAACTGAAATTTATTCAGATGAGAAATATGTTAAAGATAAGGAACCAGATGTTACAAATTTTGATTCCTTTATCTTTATAATGCCACAAGGACCATATCGGAAAATGGGGGACTATTTAGCGGAGGCATATGAAGTTGGGACAAGTTATAAACCTAAATAATTAATACTTTTTTTAAAAAAAATATAAAATAAAAACATAATAAAAGAGGAAATAATGATGGAAAAAATAATTGCCTATTGCGGAATTAATTGTTCAGAATGTCCCGCGTATTTAGCCACTCAAAAAAATAATTTGAAGGAGCTTAAGAAAGTTGCTGAAGAATGGTCAAGTGAGAAGATGACATTCAAACCTGAAGATATTTATTGTGATGGTTGCAGTCGGGATGGAAGAATATTTAGCTGGTGTGGTGAATGTCCTATAAGAAGTTGTTGTCAAGAGAAAGGACATGAAAATTGTGCATATTGTGAAGATTATATCTGTGATAACTTGAAGATGACTTTCGATAGAACTCCTTCTGCCAAGGAGAGATTAGACGCAATTAGGGAAAATTTATAATATAGTAAAAAAATTTAAAGGTGGATATAAAATGGAATTAGAAGAAGCAAAAAAAGATTGTTTAGAATTAATAACGACCTCTAAAGCAGCATATCTAACGACCGTTGATTCTGAAGGGTATCCTATAACAAGAGCTATGTTCAATTTAAGAAATAAGGAGCAATTTCCTGAATTCTCAGAGATCTATAAGGGATTAGATAACGAATTCGAGATATATATCTCTACAAATACTTCGTCATCCAAAATTGATCATATCAAGAAGAATCCAAAAATTTCTGTGTATTATTGTGATCCTGAAGATTTTAAAGGAGTTATGTTTGGAGGGGAAGCAGAACTTATTGAGGATATGAAAGTGAAGCAAAAATTTTGGTTAGATTGGTGGACACGATATTATTCAAAAGGTTTAGAGGATCCAGATTATATTTTGCTCCGCTTAAACCCAAAAACAGCGCAGTTTTATTTCAGATCGCAAAAGATCGAATTTACGCCAGATAAAGAATAGATTATAAAATTAAAACTAAATTTAATAGAGTTGTATGATGTATGGATCTAAGCGAAGTGAAAAAGTTAATTGAAGACTTAATGGAAATTTCTCTTTTGGTTTATCTATCAACAATCGACTCTCATGGATTTCCTATTACAAGAGCATTATTTAACACAAGATGTAGAAAACGATACCCTGAATTCTCTGAATTTTTCGATAATTTGCAAGATAAATATGTAATGTATTTTTCAACCAATACATCATCCTCCAAAGTCGAACAGATTAGGAAAAATCCTAAAATATCGGTCTATATCTGTGACCCCGAAAATTTTAAGGGAGTCATGTTTGGAGGTGATGTGGAAATACTTGATGATATGGATATAAAACGGCAATTTTGGCTTGAAAGATCTGTAAGGTATTATCCAAAAGGAGTAGAAGATCCTGATTATTCTATAGTCCAGTTTAAACCTAGAAATGCAATTTTTTATTACAAATTACAACAATTTAAGTTTGAACTGGAGGAAAGCTAGATGGAAAAGCTAAGAGAAGGTGGATTTTTAATTACCAAGATTCGCCAGCTTATGCTACGAGTTTTTGATAAATTATTAGATGATAATCAGATAAATGAAATTACTGTTGCCCAAGGTAGGGTAATGTTTCCACTTTGGCAAAAGGATAACATCCCCTTCCAAACTCTTAAAAAAAAGACAATGTTAAGCAAAGCAACTTTATCATATATGTTAGACAAGCTTGAAGACGCTGGACATATTGAGCGCATACGATCTGATGAAGATAAGCGAATAATCTATATTAAATTAACAAAAAAAAATAAAGAGTTACAAGATAAATTTGTCCAAGTATCAAAAGAAATGACGGATTTGTATTATAAAGGATTTTCAGAACCAGAAATTGATGAGTTAGAAAGTTATTTAAGACGGATTTTAGAAAATCTTAAAAGATATAAAGAAAAAAATAAGTAATAAAATTAAATTATTAAATTCTTTTTTTACCTTTTTACAGTTTTCTTAATTTTTGACTTAAATACATTTATTTTCGGAATGTAAATTTTGGGTACTGGAATCTTTGGCATTTTTATTTGAAAATCAACTTTTTTATTTTCGACAGTTGTTTGAAGTTCATCATTTCTAATAGGTGCTTTATCTGGGGCTTCTATTTCTTGAAAATTCATTTCATTAACTTGAGGTTCGTCAATTATTTCTTTCGGTGTTTGATTAATAATATTCTCATTACTATTTGATTTGAGAAATTTAGAAAGTTGTTGATTTTTTTCAAATAATAATCCTTTATAAATCTTAAAATGATTTTCTTTAATTAATAAATCTCTAAAATCCTCTTGTCTAAAAATCCAACCAGTTTGAATATCATATAACATTCCAATGATTTCCACATCAGGAAATAAGGCTTTAATTTCTTGCAGATTATTAATCTGCTGTATTATATTACGTATTTCATTATCAAAAGGTTTAAAAAAATCAGATAATTTTGAAAGAAGATTCGAATAATTTATTGATAATCGTTTAAGAAATTTATTAGGAAGTTTCTGTCTTAGCTCATTTATATTTATCCTCGTCATCCCACATTCTAGATGACCTAAGATGATAATATATTTGATTTTATATTTGTAAATGCTAATTAAAATAGACCTCATCGCATCTAGAGTGTATATATTTCCAGCATTTCTTAAGATGAATACATCTCCAGGATTTAATTGGAATATTTGATGGACATCTATTCTTGGATCCATGCAAGTAAGAAATAGTATAGGATATCTTGGAATTTTTTGATCAAATGAATTTACATCCGGATTTTGAATAATTTTTCTCTGAAACTGGAAATTTCCTTCATTCAACAATTTTTCGATATCTTTTAACATTTAACATCTCTCCTTCTATATTTTCAATTTGGATAACTCAAATCTATATTGATAAAAAAAAAATTGAAATTATTTTTTAACTAAAATTTCCTTTACTTTTTTAGCTCCTCCATTGTTAAAAAAATCCTTGATTTTATCAGAATATTCAGGTAGTAATTGTAAGAATGGCATTATTGCTTTTGAGAGCGAACCGAATGCTTCATTTCCATCGCCCATGATAAACATTTTATCTGGACTTAGATGCTTAAAAATCTCTGGAAGTATATTAGTTAATTGAACCGCTAAGAATCTTTCGTCAGCGCTACCCATTGCTTCTACTTGTTTCCTAAAACCTTCAGCTTGAGCAAGCATTTGTTGTTTAATATTCTCAGCTTCACCTTCAGCTTGAGCAATTAATTTCCGTTTTATTTGTTGAGCCTCAGCATCTACTTCAATAATTTTTTTCTGTCTATCGCCGTCTGCTTCAATTTTCTTACGTTCTCTCTCTTGTTCTGCTATAGCAATTTCTTTATCTTTTCTTCGTAGCTCTATTTCACGTTCTACGAATTGTTCTTGCGTACCAACCTCATTCATCACTTCTAATTCTCTTATTTTTGATTCCCTTTCAGCATCCGCTTTAGCAATTCTAGCTTTTCTAAATTCTTCTGCTTGTTTAGTCGCTTCCATATTTTTCTTTAACTCTGGTTCTACAATAATTACTTCTATAATTTCTAAAGACTCAATAACAATTCCCCAATCGGCCGTCAATTCATGTAAATCTTTCTCAATATGATCAATTATCTCTCTCCTTTCTCGAATAATCTTTTCCAATGGCATATTGGCACAAGTTGTTCGAATAATTGCTTCTGCGGCGCCCTTTAATATTTTTTCAACATAGTTTTCATCCCTCATATTCCACGAAACCGCACTAAATGCTTTTTCTGGATCAATAACTTTCCAAATCAATAGCCCTTCAATTTCAATGTTTTGGTACTCACTTGATACTACTTGTTCATGTGCTTCTACTAATGTTTGAATACTTGTAGTTGGGATAACGATGTATTCATCTATTAAAGGAAGTAAGAATAAGCTCCCTCCTAATCCTGCGTGTTTGACTTTACCATTTCTTAAATGAATCACAAATTGGTTTGTTTTAAATTTTCTATATCGAGCAGCAAGAAATATGACAAATAGGAAAATTATAATTCCTATAGTAACTCCAAGTCCTACAAACCAAGGATTTATTTGTTGAAATATCACTTTTTTTCTCTAAACCTCCTTTTTTATTTTTAATAAAAATTTTTTACTCGAATTTTTAGTAGATTTTTCAAATGAAATAAAAAAATTTAAGTAAATCTTACAATTAGCCTCCTATATTTTGTGTAAATATAACTATAAGGACAGGAAACAACATAATCATAAGTGTGATTGAAAGGCATACTAAGAAAACAATCATTAATCTATATTTACGCTGTAATCTTCCTAAGAATCTTCTTTGATCTTGTTTAATATCTTCTTTTTCTAATTCCGAAGTGTCTTCTTCTTCTAACTCATTAAAGACAATGTCCTTTTCAATGATTTCTTCTTTTATACTCATCTTAAATTTTACCTCCTTCTTTTAATTGAATTTTTATTAATATCAACAAATAATACTTCATTTTTTACATCACATATATACACTTTATCACCTCTCTCAAATTCAGAAGCTTCAAAGACAGGTTTGACATGTAATCTTTCAAACCTCATAGGAGTTGAAGAAGGAATTTTGATTACCCCTCCTCTCCTATCAACAGGTAATACAACCTCTCCTTGAATCCCAATTAAATTTTGAGTTGAAGAAATTCTGTAGAATCTGGATTTAGCGACAAGCTTCCAAGCAAAATTAATAAGTTTTGCAGTTAAATATGCAGCAGAAGGAGAAACGAAAATAATAATAAATCGGAAAATACCTTCAATCAGTTGGTATAACAATAATCCTGATATACCAAAAATTAAAAAGGCAGAAGAAAATAGAAGCATAATTGGAGCAGGAGTGATTGTACTCATTAGATCTGTATCAATTTCAGCTTCTGCGTCAATATCAACTTCTGAATCCACATCAACTCCTGCATCCAACTCAAGCTCAATATCGACCTCTCCTGCATCTAGTTCGATTTCTGCCCCTATATCGTAATCAACATCGACATCTGCATCTACATCGATATCAACGTCCACGTCTGCATCTACATCAATATCAACATCTATATCCACATCCGCATCAACGTCGACATCAACATCTGTATCTATATCAACATCAACTTCGGCATCTAATTCACCAGCCCCTGTGATATTTGACTCCATTTGTGCCAAAAATGTTGATATTATTGATAAGATTATTCCGCCAATGAATAAACCAAAACAAATACTAAAGAATATATCATAAAACTGATTGTAAGAGAAACCTATAAAAGATAATATGGTTCCAATGAAAATGATTAACAATATGGCTATATTATCCTTCTTTTTCCATCTAATCTTATAGAACTTATTTATCGCCCTAATTTGACTCATGGTCGTTCTATTCCAACTTCCTTTTCTTTAATGAGATTTCTAAAAAAATTTATAGTTTTGTGCCACAGATATGGCAAAAAACTGCATCTCTATCGATTTTTGAGCCACAAAATCTACAAAAATTTATGTCACTAGTTACCGGTATTTCTCGTGTAATTTCCTTATTTACTTGAGGTTTTGTTTGTTGTTTTTGGATTGAATCACGGATAATATAAGGATTTTGTAGTGGAACATCTCTTTGAACTCGATAAGAATTAGGTTTAGCATTAATTTCTTTAGGTTTTTTATATGCCTGACTCATAGAAGATGCAATTGTGGCAATCACAACAATAATTATAAGGAAAACACCAAACCCACTAATTATAAACCATATAGGCATTACAAATCCATCGAAGCTATTGAAAAAGAAGAAAGCCAGAAATCCGAAAACTATTAACAGTATTACTGCTGCAAATACTCCTCCTCCAGTTCTATTTCTATACCCTCTATTACGCCTATTTGGTACAACAATTGGTACCCATGCCAATTTTTTTTTACTCCTTTATATATTTATATATTTATTTTTATTTTTTTTCAATATCCAATATTTCTTTATATATCCATATATTTAAATGTTATGTTTCTTTAAATAACAAAGAGATTTAGCTTTAAAATCTTTAAATTCAAATATAGTGATATATATAGAAATATATATTGTTTTAACAGAAAAACAGAAGAAATAAGTACTTCCTTATATATAAATATATACATAAAATAAAATTTTTTATAGAGCTCTCATTTCCTTTAAATATTAGAGCTAAAATATATAAATATAAGAATATATATTAAAATTGAGACTTTATAAAGAAGTAATCAAGAATAAAGGAGATGGTTCAAATGGTTAAAACTAGCGACAAAATAACTCATGCTCAAAATAACGATATAAAAGAGCATGAACTTAAAGATAAACCTGTATATATTAAAGTAAGTGATGAAACTCGAAGTATTATTGATAAATATAAGGAAAAAGGCACAACGATTTCTGATTTAGTTAAAAATGCTGTAAAATGCTTTGATGATTTCAATTCAATTTCACCTGAAATGCATGGAATCATTGAAAAATATAAAGAAGAGGGGGAACCAAATATTAAATTCATAGAACGAGCTCTCAAATATTATGGAAACCAAAAAGCTCTGGATAGAGATTTATGGATGAAGGCAAGAGACGAAATGAAAATGTGCCTTATTGGGAAAACAACCTTTAATCAACTCATACATGCGGCAGAGATGCCTGAAGAAGCTCTGGATAAGCCTTGGCGTAAAAACGTAGCATTTGACCTTATATTGTGGTACACAGGAAAACCCCTCAAGAGTCTTACAGTTGAAGAAATAATAAATACTATCGCTAAAATATGGACAGTAGCGAACTACTTCTATGCAATTGATATTCATAAACAAGATGACGAGTTTCATGTTCTCTTCAAACACAGACAGAATAGAAGGTATTCAGAATATTGGTTAGGGTATTTCACGACATTATTTAATTCTGAAGATTTAGCTTTTAAGTGTTCTGTTGAAGGTATGACGTTTGAAGAGTCTATATCATTGATCATAAAAGTAGGATATAAAAAAGAATAGTCCATCAGATTTTGCTTTTAGCCTGGTGTATATTGGATTTTTAATTCTTCTTTTTCTTGTTCATTATCATATAGATGAAACCAATCCCATATTTTTAGAGCAAAATCTGAGAAAGCGAAACCCTTTGCTGTTATTATATTACCATCTCGAATTGCTCTTTTTTCTACATAGGTTTCCCTTGGGAAAGGATCTTCCTCATTTACTTCTTCATAGGATTGAGGATCTCTAGTTGTTGTATATTTTTTCCCATTCAATATACCACTTTTAGCCAGAAATTCAGGCCCAGCACATATTGCGGCCAACAATTTCTTTTTGGTATTTAATCGATTAATTAAATCCTTTAATTCAGGTTTGAAAATTCTTGTTCCTCCTCCTGGAATTATCATACCTTCAATATCTTTTAAATCAGAAACTTCAGAAACTTTCATGTCTGGTATAATTTTTAATCCGCCAGAGCTATATATTAATTCATTATCGTACGCTGTATATATTATCTTGAAATTATCAGCTTCATTTATACCTGAACATGTAAGTACTGTTTCAAAATCAGCAAAACCATCATAAATAAAACATAAAACTTTTTTCATTTTATCTCCTCATCAATTAATATTGGTTAGTACCTTGTGATTTGTGCTAAGTTCGAGATCATATTTATACTTTTATCTATTAACTGAAGTAATTCTTGAAATCTATTTAATTCTAAATTTAATGACACATTGCAAACCTCTATCCATTAAACTTGAGATACTAGGTTTCTAAAACCCTCTTTCAATTCTGAAGGTCTATGAGGTTTTTTTAAATCTTCGCTTGATCATATCACTATAACCAAACCCACAAGGTGTAGTTCGGAAATCCTCTACTTTCTGCAAAATATTACTCTCACGTTTGATATTTTGCCTTTTTATAGCTTCTTGGAGCTTTTTTTTTTTCGAATTGTTAAAGATCTTTACCATTGCAGTATAACTCATTATTAATTAATAAATTGTCTAAAAAATGATTAAGATTGTTTTTCTAATTCATCTATCTCGGCTATTTGTTTTTCTTTTTTCTCATACCATTCCTTTCTCATCTCTATATCGCAAAAACAAGTATTTGTCGATTTTAACCCTTCTTCTAAAGCTTCTCGTGCTAAATCGTATTTTCCTAATTCTTTATAACATATTGCCATCTGGAAATATGAATTATAGGAATACCATCCAAATGGTTCAAGTTCTAATGCTTTCTGAATCTCTTCAAGTGCTCTCTCATATTCGCCGAATTCAGTTAATATTTCTCCAAAAGAATCGTGAAAATTACCATCCTCTGGATCTAGGTTTGTTAATTTCTCTCCTCCTTCTATAGCTTCTTTTTTATTGCCTAGATATAAATGGAAATAAATTTTATTATTAAGGAGGTCAAGATTATCAGGGTCTTTCTCTAACAACTTGTCGACAATCTCCAAAGCTTCATCAAGCCTATTCATTTTTTTGTATATAAATGCTTTATGCACTAATAGATCCTTTTCCTTTTCCGGAAAGTTTTCAAGATTTTCATCAAGCACTTTAACTGCTGATTCATAATCTTCTTGATGAAAAAGAATTTTAGATTTGTAAAATACTGAACTCAGATCTTTCGAATCTAATTCTAACGCAGTATTAATTGCTTCGAGTGCTTCATCATATTTATTTAAACGTCTTAAGATGAGACTTTTAAATTGATAATACTTTTCTTTATTCTTTTTATCTGGATCTAAGTCAATAGCTTTATCAATATCATCTAAGACTCGATCGACTCCCCTTTTATCAATCCCTAATTCATAAATAATTTTGTAACCTGAGACTAAGGCTTTTGTCAAGTAGGACATTGGGTGATCATGATATTTGGATCTTAACTTTTTACTTGCTTGATTTGCTCTCTCAAAATTGCCAATTGTGAGATAACAATAAATCAGTATTAAGTAATAAGATATATTAGAATTTTCATCTTTTTCATTAAGAAATGGTTGTATTTCAGTATTTAGTAAGTCTATCGCTTCTTGATATCTATTAAATACAGATAATAAGATTGCTTTCAAAAAGTGTTCATTTTCATCATCAACTTCTGACTCAATCTCACTGTAGATTTTCTTTAAAATATCATCAGATTTCTTCTTTTTAATAGAAGATTTAGAATCTTCAAATAATTTCATAATTTTAGGAGATGAAAAAAGTGGGATAGTCTTCAATATAGAAAAATCAATGTAATACATATGCTCTGGGCGCTCAGTCATTTCTGTTTGTGTGCTAATGGATTGAAATCCATCAGGGATATTTCTCCACGCAACACCTTCTAATTTATCAATTGTATCAATTAATTTTCTCTCTGTTTCTATCTTATATGCTAAATATTTAATATAATTAGGAAGAAAATTTTGTATTGCACCTTTTAACTCTTGATTAAATAAATTATCACAGATCTCTTCTAAAATTGCTGCAACTGTATAATTTAAGCTCAATGGCGTACAACAACCTGGAGTATTTTGATACAATTTGTTTAAATAGGTAAATTTAGTAATGTGGTCCTCAGTAACTGCACTCAGAACTTTCTCTAACTTCTCATTTGCCTGAAAATAATAGATTCTATTTTCTGAAGTTCTCAATTGGAAAAATTTATTTTTATAGACGTCCTTTTCTACAATTTGACGTATGTTAAACTTAAGATCTAATAAATCAATTTTATACTCCTCTGAAAATTCCTCGGGTGAAATATAAAATGGATACTGATTTGGATGATTCATTGATAGTAATAACAATACTTTATTGAAGTCTTCCTCTGAATCTAAGGATCCTTTTAGATTAGCAAAAGGTAATTTTAAAACATTATTCAAAAATCGAAATTTAATATCTCCATCTTCTATTTTATACTTCTCAAAGAATGAAATAGTTTTTTTTGTTATTTCTTCTATTCGCTTACTTTCTTCATTTAAGATTGATTGGCGATCTAAGTCGTATAATTTTAACATCCTTGAATATTCTGATTTCCCTTTTTGAGTAATTCGATACTCTTTATTCTCCTTTCTAATTATTTCCCGCTTTAAAAGTTCATTCAAATTCTTAGATAAACTGGATTGATTAATTCTAAGAGGATCATCAATAAAATCTGACCATTTACAAAACGTATTGTTATATACCATCCAGAGAATCCAATGATCATAATTCCTGTCGCCTGTTATAGCTTCTGGAGGAAAATTTAGTTTTCTTTCCCCTTCTTTTTCTCGAGATAATCTATTATATCTCTCGGCACCTTTAACAGTAATTTTATATACTCCCCTTTCTATTTTCTCAATATATTCTTCAACCATTAAAGATTTCAAATAATATGATAATGTAGATTGTGGAATACTAACAGGTTCTTCTTTAAAATTAGACCATTCAACAACATCATTATTTTGAAGCATCCAAAGGATAACATGCTCAATGTTTGGACGCTCAAAACCTATTTGGCTGTAGATTTCTTCAGGTGGATAATTAATTTCTTGAGTTCGACTCATAAA
>JAEOTW010000174.1 GCA_016839655.1 Promethearchaeota archaeon
ATAATAAGTCCAATTGCATGCTAGCTGAAACTTTTAGAGTAATCGAAGTTGAATGTCCAGAATGTGGAAAAGTGAAGAACATTAATATTCCCGAGTCAGTTTTCTCTCAAAAAAAATTTGGTACTATTAAAATACAAATACCTATCAATGCTGTATGTTCACAGCATCAATTCATTGTCTTTGTAGATGCAAGGGGTAATATCAGAGGCTATGAGAAAATAGATATAATTATGGGTAGAGTTACTCCTGAAGTCGAAAGGGAGACTGTAGGGAGGATTAATCTCAGAAACTTGATCCAGCTTTTTGGAGTTTATGGTATTTTTAGCCTCATTCACGCAAAAGTATTTAATTATCCTTCTTATATTATAAAGGATGATGCATTTGAGTACTCTGAAAATTTGCTTAATTCAGTAGGGGACACCATATTACCAGACTTATATAGGGGAAAAAAGACAATCCATATAATTGATGACCCAGATATTAACAAAATTAAAGTAAAAGATAAAAATGCTTTAATAATGGATGTATCACAACATATTTATCAAACTCCTTGGACTACTAAGTTAAAATTTGAGGAACAGATTATTAAAAGAGCATTAGAAATTATTGATGAAGAGGAACAACTGAAACTTTTGCAAAACGACATCTCTAATTTTGTTAGTGAAGTTCATTATGCTGTATCAATCCTCCAAGATGTTAATCAAATTTATGATGATGAATTAATGGAAAAGGTATCAAAAGCTTTTGCTATTAAGAAAATTGGTAATTATCGGTTGAATTTGATTAAAGAGTTTACTAGAAGAAATATCTCAAAAAAAATTGTTGAAAAAATCAAGAATAGGGTTGGAGAATTCTTAAGTTTTATTTAATTCTTTTTTGTAGATTTTCCTTGTTTATATTTTTTCGAAAAAGTAAAATAGAGATCATTAATTATTTTAACAAAATCAATGTAAATCATAATCAAATTATTAAAAAGGGAACGAAAAATGGTTGTAGTAGGAGACTGGGGGTTTCAAAATCGCTTTAATAGGATAATAAAGCCAAAGAGCGGGCGCTGTGTAATGTTAGCAATTGATCATGGATACTTTGGAAACATTCCTGGTCAATTAAAGTGTTTTACAGATATGAAGCCATTATTTGAATATGCTGATGCTCTTATGCTGACAAGGGGGATGCTGAGAAATTGTGTATCTTCAGAATTAGATGTACCAATCGTATTAAGAGTATCAGCAGGTGCTTCAATGTTAAAGGAACTCTCAAATGAAGAAATTAATGTTTCAATTGATGACGCAATAAGGTTAAATGTATCTGCAATTACATGCTCTATCTTTGTAGGAGGGGAATATGAGAAGCAGACACTAATGAATCTTTCAAAACTCGTTAACGAAGGGAATGCTTATGGAATCCCAACTTTAGCAGTCACAGCTGTTGGGAGAGAAATGGTGCGAGATGCACGCTATCTTGGAATGGCAAGTAGAATGGCTGCTGAAATGGGATCGACATTTGTTAAAACATATTACTGTGAAAACTTTGAAGAAGTAACCAGTATTTGCCCAGCACCTATAGTTATTGCAGGTGGTAAGAAAATTGATGAAAGAGATGCATTACAAATGTCAAAGAACGCAGTTGATAAAGGTGCGGTCGGTGTAGACATGGGTCGGAATATATTCCAAAGCGACAGCCCATTAGGTATGATTAAAGCCGTAAGGGCAATTGTACATGAGAATGTTTCAGTAGACGAAGCATTTGAAATTTATAGACAAGCTCCTAAAGGGCTATAATTTTTTTATCTTTTATTTTTTTAAATACCTTTCAAATCAGCCTAAGAATAATAAAGTTATCTAGATTTATATTATACAGAAAATATATAATCAAAATCCTAGAATAATAATTTCAGATAAAATTGCGCTTAGAAAAGAATCTTATAAGACTTTTAAATTATTTTCAATTACACAAAAGAAGACGCTTAGGTTTAATTGGAAGCCCATATAGCTTAAAAGAGTCAATTAATTGGCTTGTAAAATATGTGCTGGTTGAAATCTATTATCCTTTCGTTGTACTACACACTTTAATGTATTTTTTTCCTATTTTCAACGTGGATATCAGGTGGGTTATAGTTACTAATGTTATTCTCATCATTTCTATTTTAGTATTTATTTATCGAAAGTATCAAAGGAATAAATATAAAATTAAAAATATTGGTAGTATAACTGAAGAAGGTTGGCGAGAACACAAATTAGACTCTTTAGGTTCAAATTATGAAAAATTAAACATTGGATTTGTTGGCGATATAATGAGAATTCGTGATTATGAGCTTGCATTCGAAAAACGATTAATAGAATTTTTTAAGGATGTAGATTTGGTCATAGGAAATTTCGAGGGGGTGATAACTAATAAAAAAAGCAGAATTAATCATCAAAATCACTCTGTAAGTATTTTAAAACAACTCCCACGTTTAAAAATACCTAACCAAAATTGGCTTTTGTGTCTAAGCAATAATCATGCTGCAGACTATGATCTTGGAGATTTAAAAAAAACACTCTATATTTTAAAAGGGAATAATTATAATGTTTTTGGAACAGAAACATTACCTTCTTTTTCATTTCATTATTTAAATATAGTTGGCGGAACTATGTGGAGTAACAGAAAAGATAATGGTTTTTTTACACTGTTTAAAAACATTAATAATTATTATTCTGCTAAATGTTTTAACATACTATATCCTCACTGGCATTTTGAGAACGAATGCTATGTACGTAAAAAGTTTCAGGATAGAAGTATTAACCTTATTAATCAGGGGATATATCAGAGTGATTTAAGAGTTAGGATAAATGAAATCTTTAAATCACTTAGACTTCATAGGATTCTACAAAAATTCCCTTTCTATCAAGTACTTAAAGAAATGAGAAATGGTTCTAAAATGATACCAAAATGGGATTTGATCTATGGAACTCATACTCATATGCCACAACCTATCAAAGTATATAATAACAAATTACTAGCATACTCAGGAGGTAATTTCATTAATTCTCTCTGGAGAAAAAAACATATAAGTGGATTGATTATGAAGTGTCAAATCGGAAGATCAAGAAATAATGGAAGTTATTCTGTTGGAAATGTTGAATGGAGCTACACCATAAATCACAAAAATAAGAAAATGAAAAAGATATCAATCCTCATCGATATTGAAAGAAATAAACAGAATTGTTATAACGACCAAACTAATAAGTTAATAACAACTCTGCTAGTAAGTTTAGCTTTTTTAGGATTCTGGATCTGTTATTTTTATATAATTATTCATTTTGGTATAGTCATTTTGCTTTTATTTCTTCTAGTTTGCCTTTGTACTCCAATTTTTGTTCTGTATATTAAAAATATGAATTAATTTCATAAGTTAGGTTTAACAGCAAGAAAATTCGTATAATTATTTTTTTCTGAATTGTATTTCAAATCGGTGAATGTTCCATAATTTTTCTAGATTTATATATAAGGGAATATATATAATCAAAATCATTTAATAAAAACGATATTAAATAAGTGAAAAGAAATATGGGAGATGAAATTCAAAAATTTACTAAATTAACATTTATCCTCCATTTCGTTGTAGGGCTTATATTTACTATTCTTTTTTGGATTCCAGATATTACTATTCCGTTATATGTAGGATCCATTACTTTAGAAACTCACGCAATGAGTTTAACAATCGGAGCCCTATTTGCAGGATTCACAGTGAGCTCACTCCTAGCGATTTTAGCTAAGGAATGGAAGGAAGTCAAAATAGTTGTAATTTGCGAAATTGTATGGTTAATAGCTAATTTAGTAACGACTGTTATTGGGTTTGCTGTTTTTAATACATTGATGGCTGTATTGACAATTGTAATCACAATTATCTTTATTCTTCTGTTTTTACTAACATTTCTACAACAAGAAGATAAAATGAAAGCATTATTTTAGAAAATTTAAAAGAATACCATAATTAAATTCCTTTTTTTTTCTTGTTATTGTCTTTAGAGATAAATCTTGAGGATTATGGATTTATTATATATTGAAGTCAACTTATTAAATTTTTGATTATTATCAAATGCAATTGGGTCAATTTTTCAACATAATGTACTTCGATGTCTTTTCCACAAATAGATAACATTCAGATCACCAGGGTAAAAGAAGATATTTTACTTGTTCATCAAATCAAGCCTCCATATTACTTCTCTTGTTGTGATGGGCTTATAATTCTTCCCAATAAAAAAAGAAATGCAAAAACAATAGTTTTAGACCTAAATATTGAACCTAACCTGATAATTCAAATTAATGATCTTTATGGTCCCGTTTCGGACTATGTATGTACACATGCACACATGGATCATATGGCCCACATTCATCAATGGGAGTCATTAGGTGCTGTAATTCATGCTCCAGATCCTGAACACACATATTTATTGGATGTTTATAATTTTTATAAAGGTTTTGGGTTCGATAAAGCTATGGATTTTTCAGTTATAAAGAAGTTTGGTGAATTAAATGGTTATCATAAATGTGTTAATGTTCAACCTTTTAATCCAGGTAAAGTATTAATATTTGAAAAATTAATTGTTGAGACAATCCCATTTTTAGGGCACTCTAAAGCACACATTGGCATTTTACTTCCAGAGGAGAGAGTCATTCATATAAGTTGTTTAGGATTTGATCAACATAAACCAGGAGAAGATGGATTTGGCCCATGGTATGGCTTCGACGAATGTTCTATTAGACAATATCTTAAAGATATTGATCTTGCTGAGACTATTTTTCTTGAAAAAGCAGACTATTTAACTTCAAGCCATTCATATATTGTTAAGAATCCAGACAATAGGCCATTTACATATATGAGAGGAAAAATAGCGAAAAACCAAACTCAGGTTGATAAAGCCATAATAAAACTTCAAAAATCTAAGAAATCTAAGATTACAATTTCAGATTTACTTGAATTAGATATATTCTTTCCAAAGAGTAAAATGAAAGGATTTATGTTAGAAATATATAAATATTGGGAATCCGGTATATTAAGTAAACATATGGAAAGAAGTAAAATTCTAAATTAATACTTCTCTATAATTCATTATCTGGTTCAAGAATAACTTTAATTGAATTACCAGCTTCACAAACTACTTTAAAAGCTTCTTGAGCTTTGCTAAATGGGAATCTATGAGTAATTAAATCTGTAACATTGATTCTATTTGCAAGGATCCAATTATATGCTTCATCAAGATCTTCTGGTGCAGCACCATAAGAAGTCATTATAGTAATTTCATTTCTCCAATATTGATTTATCGGTACATTAAGGAAAACCCATGGTTCGGGAACCGCAAAAAAAACAATCTTACCTCCTGGGGCAGCACATTCTAGTGCTTGATTTGCTGCGGATACGGCTCCAGTACAAACTATAACAATATCAGCCAATCTATACTTATTCACCTTTTTTATTTCTTCTGGTAAATCTACATTTGCTTTATATATTTCATCTGCTCCAAATTCTTTTGCTTTTTGTAATCGAAATTCATTAATATCAGTAGCAATAACTTTTTTTGCACCTCTAAGTTTTGCTAGTTTAATATGCAGTAGTCCAGATGCACCACATCCTTGAACTAAGATAGTTAAACCTTTTTTTATGTTTGCTAACCGTTGTGCTCTACAGACACAACCTAATGGTTCTATAAAGACAGCTTCCTCGTAAGAAACATCTTTATCTAAAACATAGACGCCCTTTTTTTCAATATTAGTTTTGGGTATCCTAACATATTCAGCAAATCCTCCGGGGTCAAAATTTGTATTATGAAGTAAATTACACGCGGTATAATGTCCTTGTTTACAATAATGACATTCAAAGCAAGGAACATGATGAGATACAAAAACTCGATCCCCTATTCTAAGATGTTTGGTTGTATCACTTTTTTCTACTATATCTCCTGCAATTTCATGCCCCAAAATTAAAGAATCAACTTCTAATTTTTTCATTTTTGCTTTTCTATAATATTCCAAAATGTCTGAACCACATATACCAGATTTTTTTACCTTAACCAAGAACTCACCTTCTTCAATTACAGGTTTATCCATTTCATCAGTTCTTATATCATCATTACTATAATATCTAACAACTCTCATTCTTCAAATCCTCAAAATCAGTCAATAAAATATATTTTATATAAGGATATTTATAACTTTTGAATTAATCCTATTTTATAGATTTATGTATTAAATGAAAAGAAAAGCAACTAGCAATAGTTATTAATGAAATAGAAAAAGGAAAAATAATAATATTAGATTAATTATCTCGTTTTTCTGCGTCGTAAAAGTTTAAACGCTATATCTGTCCCCATTCCTTGATTATAGGCTAATTCAATCCAAAGCATGGCAAGAGGTTCAATAAGTCCAGCATTTTTGAGTGGTCCAGCGTCAATTACATCAAAACCAAGATCAAGACCTAATTGTTTCGTTTTTGATTTAGCTTCTAAATCATCTCCACAATAAAATAGACTTGCTCGTTGGGTGCCAAATTCTAATTTATCTAAACTTTCTACACCAATAGTATGTACTGCTTTTATTACTTTAGCTCCTACTGCCCATTTTGCGATTTTTTCTGCAGCAGAGGGTGATACTCTTACTAAAGACCCTCCTAAAGTAGGTGCCGCGGTAGTAGTAGAATCTACTATAATTTTACCACTTAAATCTCCTGCGTCTTTAATTGATTCTTTTGCTCCTGACCATGGAACAGCAAGAATGATAATATCACCAAATTTTACGGCTTCCTCATTAGTTCCACCACCTGTATTAGATCCTATTGAAGTAGCTAATTTTTTTGCTTTTTGAGGATCTCGAGAGCCAAACATAATCTGATGCCCCTTTTCTGCCCAAATTTTACCAAGAGCACTCCCTAATCTTCCAGTCCCACCAATTATTCCAATTTTCATAAAAGTTCACTCTATATATATAAATTATTAATGAAAAATGTTAATGAATTTCATATTCAACTATGGTAATTGTTTCATTGAATAACATATACCCTTAGATATTTAAATCTTAGTTTGAGGTTTTTTTTGCTTATGATCATTGCTATCTAAAGAGTTTAAGAGCTAATTACTCAAATCTAAAAAATTTAGAAAAAGAAGTGAATAAAAAAAAGGAATTTTTAGTGGTTCTTATTTGATTTACTTCTGATGAGCATTTTAAAACTTTCATCATCAAGGTCTTTGAACATCTTTAATTCATTGGATAAAAAATCATGCAGAGCTATCCTAATTGCTTCACTCCGAGAAGGATAAACACCCATATCATTTAAAATTTGAATTGCCTGTAAATACTTCTCTGGTAAGTTGATTGTTATAATCTTCATTTTACACAACCCTTTTATTAAAATATATATTTTTTTGCTGATTCCTCAGTTTTATACTTTATATATTTTGTCGGATGGTTTATAAATTGTTTATATTAATCCTTTAATTGTATTAATGGCTTAATTGCTGACGAATACCCATCTATCAAACATCTAATGATGGTATAAATCTATTAATGCCCTAATATGTGCTATAAAAAAATAAGTTAGTATTGAATAAGAAAAATTATTCTGGCTTTGAAAATGATTTTATATGCAAAATTAGTGAAAACGCGGAATTATACAATTCTGCGTGACCTACTTCTTTAATATCTTTTAAATAATTTATTGTATAATCTTCTTCCCTTCTTAAATAAATTTTATTTCTAGTCTTATGTAACTCATCAAAAAAAGCGTCAATTTTCAGGACTTGTTTATCGAGCTGAGTTGGCATTTGAGGCATCATATTAAATGTAAATACTAGATCTGGTTCAGATTCACTTGCAGCATCTACAACAAAAAGAATATTTGGTTCAGCAACCGCTAGGAAACTTTCTAAAGAGTGAAAAATATCATCCACAGAAATACTTAAACTAGAATTTCCATCCATTTCAAAAGCACTACAATCACTAATTTTGGGTAGAAGAAATTTTTCTTTACCACGGAAAGCAAGGCTCATTTCATTCGGATTTAGGAAATTCTTTATAATAGGATCATCTTTATCCAAGGTAAAGTTATTCGAGATTGTCTCTGTTTTTACATAGATAATTAGGGATCCTGCAGAGATTAAATTAATTTTCTGATAATAAATATTGAAAAGGGGATTATATGGTAAATTTATAACTTCTTTATTAGATCCAAATCCTAATTGAGCCATGATATTAGTAGGGACCTGACTAGTTAATGTAAACAGCAGGAAAGATCTAAAATCTGCCAATTCAATATAGTTAGAAAAACCTTCAAATAATTTCTTAATTTTAGTTATTTTTTCAGTAAGTTCATTAGACATTTTTATTACTTTAAAGAAGACAATTTAGGTTAGTTGGATCATGGAATTAAGGATTATAATTAAATCTAACCATCTATATATTTTGAAAGAAATTCTTCTAATGAATTCTTTACATCTCGTGTTATATGGTGTTCTATTTCACAAGATAGTTTCTCAATAGCCTCTTCATCTTTAATCTTTAAAACTTTTGAGAAAAATTGGTAAAGGAGGTTGTGAATTTCATTTAATTGTCTCGCAATTTTTTTACCCTCTTCTGTCAACCTAATAGCTTTTCTAGGTTCCCAATTAATTAAGCCTTTCTTCTTGAGTTTTTCTAACATACCAGTTACAGAAGCAGGTTCTACATGTAGACTTTCTGCTATCTCACTATTGGAAACCCAACCGCCTTTCTTTGTCCGTGAGATTATATAAATTTCATCTAAATATCTTTGATAACTTTCGGGAATATCAGATATTTTCAAATTTAGTTCTAAATCTTTTTTCCCCATCATTCAATTATAACATTTAGAATTTACTTAAAAGACTAAATTATTCCAACATTTTTAATACTAATTATTTTTTTTTGTTTTTCTTTTTTACTTCACATACCTAAATTGAAAATCAATTGAAGATTTAAAGGTATTAAAGATTTTATATTTTAATTGTTCTTTTTATGATTATAGATATTTAAATTTTTCAATAGAGTTAACTAATGGTAAAAAGTTTTCCTGGTACTTTATTTCTAATTGTTGGAAATTCTGGTTCTGGTAAAGACTCAATAATTTCAGGTATTATTTTAAAATATCCTACGATTTTAAAAGAGATTTACGCACCAAAAAGGTATATTACAAGAAATCCATCTAAATTTGAAGAAAATATTACTGTTTCACACCAAGAATTTAAAAAAATGGAGAAAAATGATTTCTTTGCCTTAAAATGGCACATCTATGATTTAGATTATGGCATTTCCAATGAAATTGAGAAATACCTTAAAAATGGGCACCCTGTTATAATAAATGTAAGCCGCATGATAATAAAAGAAGCGAAAGAAAAGTATGAAAATATAAGGGTAATTTTTATTAGAGTCCCTTTTGAAATTACTTATCAAAGGATAAAAGATCGAAAAAGAGAGAGTGAGGATTTATTAAAAGAAAGAATCGAACGGGCAAGGAAAAATCAAGAGTTCCCAGGAGCAGATTTTGTTGTAGATAATTCTGGAAATTTGGATGATGCTATTGATGTATTACTAAAATATCTTTTAAAAGTTATCGAATAAGAGAAAAATTAGATAAATTTTTTTTAGTTTCTAATATTAGAATTTATTATAATAAAAATTAAATATGGCTCGGTTTGTATAGTGGTTAGTATTGGGGACGAATTTAGTATTTTATACTAAACTCCCTACTGTGAATCCCTAGAGACGGGTTCAATTCCCGTACCGAGCCCTCTTATTTTTATAATTGACTAAACAGGGTAAAAATTTGCTAGATTTAGATCCAGATAAACTAAGAGACCTTCCAGGATGGGAAAAAGACGCACCAATTCCATTGTGTATGGGAGGAGACTATCGAGCATTGACCTTCTGTTGTAAGCCCGGCTATTCATTGACTTTTGGTTTTAAATGCAAAAGAGATGAAAAATTAAAAGAAATTGGACTCACCCCAGAGGATCTTATCACAATTAAGGAACAATTTTCAAAGGAGAATAATTGGGATTCTGAAATTGTTTGCTTTGATTCTCTCTCTTATTGTTGTATGAGACGAGATGGTTGTCCTAAAAGAGATTTTGCCCTATTTGAACGTTACTCAAATATGGCTTTGGATAAAATAATGGCTATATACTTTCAAAAAAAAAAGGAATTGTCTAAAAGAATATTAGAATATATTAAGGATCCAGAGGGAAAAAAGAAAGTTAAACCATTTTTAGATAGTTTCTGAAAATTCATATATTTCACATGAAAAAAGGGAAATTTTATATACTACTATTTTTTCCCTTTAATTAAGATGCTTCTTGAACAAGTTCTGCCTCATCCTTATCGGGATGATCTTTATATTAATGAAATAATAACTCCTCACAATAAAGTTACCCAAAGCGACAAACAAATGGTAAATCGCCTCCTTTTAAAAGAAGTTGCAAGGAAAGGTTTAGAAATATCTGCTTAAACTTATGTTTTCTTTTCAAGTTTAGGAAATTAAAAAAAAAAAGATTAAAGGATTTTAATTATTTATTGATTTTTGTGCATATTAATGGAACTATATAAGCTAAAACAAAGGTTGCTAAAGTATATCGGAAAAATCTATAAATAACGCTATCGATTCCTATAAGATATTCAAATGGTAAGAATGCAATCAGTAAAATTACAATTCCAAGGACCAGATTAACTATTTTCTTTTTGGTAGTTAGTTGTGAAGGATCATATTTAACATATTCTTGCTCTAATAGATAACCTACTCCAAATCCTAATAATGCCCCTCCAACTTGAGCAAAAGCACCAGCATCTCTATAAACGAGGGGTCCTGGGACTAATCCTAAGCCAGCATTAGGAAATAATAAGGTTCCAATCAGAAACAATAAAATTGAAACTACTACCGTTAATATTATTTTCATAATAAAGCTTAATTTGTTGAACTGATCAGAGAGAAATGGTTCCAAATAGATATATAATACTAGGATTCCAACACCTATTAAAAAACCACCAACTACATCCTGCAAATCATGGACTCCGATTATCATCCTTGAAATAGCAATAAGAAAAACTATACCTGAGAGAATAACTGGAACAATCGGAACCTGTTTATATTTGTATTCACCCTTGAACTCATTAGATAAATATTCATAAACACAGAAGCTGTTTTGAGTATGACCTGATGGAAAACCGTATTTAGGTTCAATCAATCCATATTCTTCTACTGGATCTATATTAGTTAATGGTCTTGGGTCTTGAAATATTCCTTTAAGAGTTTGATTAATGTATTGAGAAAATAATAAAATAACAACTGATCTTTTTGCTAAATTCTTATTATATCCTAAGTATATGATGGTGCCTATTATTATATAAGTGATAGGTTCGCCAAGATAGGTTATTCCTTTGAATATAGCTCGTATAGTAGAACTTGAGGAATAAAAGGCTTCGTTAAATCCAGTGTAATATAGAATTAAGCCAACTACTAATACAATTAAAGCAGTAATTCCAATAATCATTAAAGCATTTTTTGATAGAAATTCTCTTTTTTCAGACATTTTTTTTAACCAATTTAAAATTGATTAAAATTCTATCTGCTATAGAGATTAATAAAGGTTTGTACAAAAATTACTAATAAAAATCAAAAATTACTAATAAAAAATATGCAGAAAGAGTAAAATCTAATCTATTTTAATATCTGTTTGTTTTTCATCAATTTTTTTAAGTTTTACTTCCAAAATACCATTTGTATACCGCGCACGTGCATAATCTGAATTAATAGCTGAAGGTAGTTTAACTTCTTTGTAATAACTCCTACCCTTAACCTTTGTTTTTGTGGATATCGTTAGTGAATCTCTCGAGGCTTTTAATTCAATATCTTCTTTTGTGACACCGGGCATTTCGCAAATAACAATGATCTGATCACCTTGTTCATTTACTTCTGTCAATGGTTCCCTAACTTTTTTAACTTCTGGTTCTCCAGAATATGGTTTTGCTTTAAGATTACCGAAAGAATCAATAATAGGTTTACCGTCAGGGCCAATATTAATATTGAATCCATACATTATTGGAAAACCAAATTTACCCTTATTTTTAGTAAATTCCCTCATAATATCTTCTGGTGAAAGATTCTGAAACTCAGGAGGTAAATTATCCGTAATTTTTTCAAAAATGTCTCTAAAAAGGTGTCGGAAATCTTTTGATCTAAATATATTGGGATCACTGAAAAACTTGTTTGGGTCTTTAAAGAATTTAGAAAAGTCAAATGGTTCTCTTTTTTCTTCATCCTCATCCTCGTCTTCATCGTCATCTCTATTCTTTTTCGGCATGTTCATCCCTCTTTATTATAAAAACAAATTATTAATTATTAATTAAATTTAATAGGCAAAATTTTTAATTAAATATTATAATAG
>JAEOTW010000175.1 GCA_016839655.1 Promethearchaeota archaeon
GGACCAATTCATTTAAATCTGAGTAAGAGGACCGCGGCAATAATCTCGTTTATCTCAGTTTTAATAGCGGGATTTTCTTTGGTTTATACATTATTTTCTTGGGATCCTACCTCAAGTTTCATAAATTTTGTCAGTGGATTTGCTCCTGGTTTGGGTTCGATTATTTTTATTGTAATATTTCTAGTTACCCTATTTAAAGAGGGTATATATCCACTTAAAGAGAAAATTAGTGCCTTTTTAAACTTCGATCAAGCGGGAATATTGATAAAGTAGGATTATCTTTTTTATTCTACATTTTTTTATTTATTAATAGGTTTTAACTCATTCCAAAATTTCTTTTTTGGTTGACTAAATTCTTTTTGTTTTACCTTCACAAAGTAAAGATCTCGTTTAGCTATAACAGGATAATCTTTAATTTTTAAGGTTTTAATTAAACCAGCTGACTCAGCTTTTTTAGCCATGATTTCGCTCATAATACCAATATAATTAGATTCACTAACTGTTGAAATGATTGAGTCATTATCATTTATTTCTAATTCAATGTCCAATTCTTTATAAATGGGAAATTGTTCTTCAAATGTATATCTCGTTCCAGATCCTTTTTCTCTCCATACAAATGGATAATTAGTAAGATCATCAAACTTTATAGTATCTATATCATTTTTTACTAATTCATGGTTGGGTGAACATATGAATTTAAATTCATCTTCTCCTAATTTGATATAATCAAAATCCTTCTCCTTGAACCCCATAAAACTACCTATTCCTGCGAAATCAACCATCTCATTTTTTAAAAACTCAAGAGACTTTTGGGAATTATTAATTAATATTTTGAAATTTAAATTAGGATTATTGTTTCTAAAATCAGCTATATATTTTGGTAATATATGAGAACCAGGAATGGTTGAAGCAGAAATAGTTATAACTTCTTCTAGTTTATCACTAAATTTGGAGATTTCGGATCTACAAATATCATAGATCTCAATAATTTTCTGAGCATATTCAAGTAAGACTTTTCCCGCTTTTGTTAACTCAAACTTCTTGGTAGTTCTATTAATGAGCACAATATCTCCAAACTCTTTTTCTAACTGAGAGATTTGATGCGATAGGGTGCTTTGTGATATTGGAAGCTCACTTGCTAATTTTGAGAAACTTTTATATTGAGTTAATTTAATGAAGTTTCTCAAATAACTAAGATTCATTTTAATATTCTCCTTAAAGACCTTAATTTCTAATTAAATTAAAAGGTAATTAGAGTATATTTATTTATCGATATTTTTGATAGAATCTTACAAGAAAATTAATAAATCATCTAGTGTTTATGTAATTACACAACATCTTGATTTTACTTATAGTGAAAAATTTTATGACTGAAAAAAGAAAGACATTTACATTAATCATAGGAGATGGTGCTTACACTAGTGAACGTCCATTTACTATGTTAAGATTTGCATATACAGCACTTTTAGATGAACATAAAGTCAATATTTTTCTAGTAGAAAATGGAATTTTTATTGGGAAAAAAAATCAAGATCCTACTACGTTTGATAATGTAGGAAAGTGGATGTCGGATGTAATTTCAGAAGGGGGAAATGTGAAAGCTTGTGGTGTTTGCATGAGAGCACGTGGTTTATCTGAAGAAGAATTAATAGATGGAATTGAAAAAACTTCAATGAATGGTCTTTTAGAAATGTGTGTAGAAGCTGATAATGTAATTTTCAGTTAATAACGATTAATAGTTAGATTAAAATGACAAATTCGCGTAAATTAAATTGTTCCGGGCTTGTTTGTCCAATGCCAGTAGCCAAGACAAAGAGAATATTACTGGAGATGGAGAGTGGAGATACTCTTGAAGTAATTGGTGATTATGGAGAAGCAGGAGAAAATATCAAACGATATTTAGATAGGATAGAAGATAAAATATTGGAATATAAAACAGAAGGAGAAAATTTTTATATAAAAATAGAGAAAGCATAAATTTTCAATGGTTTTTTTCCTTTTTCATTTACTTTATTTTTTGGAAATGATCTATTTAGAGTTATTTTAATTTCAACTAGAAAATAGTTGAAGCTGATCGAAAAACATTAAAAATTAGAATCTATACCTTTGCATTATGGATAAAGACGATTTAAAAGAGCTTTTAATCAAATGTTGGATGACTCATGATGGTATGTGGTTTTATCATTGTCTTAAAGAGTGTGGTATGGAGAAGACGAACAAAATAAATAAATCTGCTGTTAGATCATTGGCAAGTATTGAAATAAAAAGAATAATAAAAGCGTTTAAAATAAAAAATATTACATCCTTCAATGATTTGAAGTTTCTTTTTGAAAAAGCATTAAATACATTTAAAGCAGATTTTATGGTCTTAAGCTTTCATTTTCCAAATTTTAACCAGCTTCACTGTGAAATGCATAAATGTTGGGCTTATGAGGGAATAAATCGAATTGGAGTAATTGAAGAATATGAATGCGCAATTTATGAAAGGATTGAAGGATGGTTTGAAACTCTTGAGATTAAGTATGATGTCAAGCCAAATATAGAAGGATGTTTGATGCATAGAAATGGAAAATGTGTAAGAGTCTTTAATTTCTATTTTGAGAACTAATATATAATATGAGATGAATAGACTGGAGATAGTGGCAAAAGATAAATATACTATTCCAATTGAAACTCAAAAATTTATCTTACAAATGTGTTGGGCCCAACATGATGGTCAATGGTTTTTAAAATTAAAGAAAAAGTATGGAATTAAAGAAGCTAATCAATTAAACCAAAATGTGATTCTTTCAATGGGAAAGATCGAAGCTCGACATATTTTGAACGCTTTGGGTATCAAAAAAGGATCTGTTAAGACTATTCCTGAAATATTTAAAATTATGAATACTCTTATGGAAGTAGTTATTCCCAAAGTGATGAAATTCAAATTTCTAGTTCATTCAGAATCTGAGGGAATTGCTCTGGTTGAAAAATGTTTTATTTGGAAGGAAGTAGAAAAATCTAAAGATCCTTCAGAATACAATTGTGCCTGCAATTTCAGACATGAAGGTTGGTTAGAGGCAATGGGGGTGAAAGGAGAAATATTGCCTATGCAGAGAATCTCGAATGGAGATAAAACCTGCAAGTTTAAATTTACTTTAAAATAAGATCTTAAATGGAGAAAATTTAACCAACAATAAACATTTCATTCCAATTCTTCTTAACTTATGAACAAAAATTATATAATTCGTAAAGCTCGACCTAAGGATGCAAAAAGAATCCATAAAATACTATTAGCTGCATTTAAAGAATTTCGTAAATATTATACCAATGAAGGTTTTAATGATACTGTGATGTCTGAAGAAGCTGTTTTAGTACGCATGAAGGAAATGACTATTTATGTAGCAGTTAATAAAGATAATAATTTAATCGGAACAATAGGATGGCAGAAAATAGGCTATGAAGAAGGACATGTTCGTGGAATGGCAGTGCATCCTAATTGGTAAGGTAAGATAAGCCCCGCAACTAATCTATTACAGACTGTTGAGAATGATGCTATTAAAAGAAAGTGTTTATTTCTAACTTTAGACACAACAGCGGTATTAAAAAGAGCGGCAAACTTTTATAAAAAACATGGTTTTGAATTAACAGGTAGGATGGGTGATTTTTTTGGCTCAAAAATATATCAATATATCAAATATCTTAATAAAGGATAACAATACTGATCTTTCTCAATTTTGCTCTGAATGTTTTATATTTTTTTTATAGTCATCAATACTCACGCAGATTCCACAATTTCTATTTTTTAATCAAAATAGTCAAATTTATCTATCAATTTGCTTTTTTCGGCATCGAATGATCAAAAAATAAGGAATTATCTGGCTATCAGATTCTTCTGGATGTTTTTTTAGTGTTTCGACATCAGCATAAGGTTCACAAAACTCTTCCAAAACGAATCCTGTTTCTATTAGTAAATTTAGCCACTCAGAAAGAGTTCGATCAAATCGTGGAATTCTAAATTTTCTCATTTTTTCAGTGATCTCTTTTGGAGCAGCACCAAATATCCATTCTTCAATTTCTTCTGTTGATTTTTTAAAATAGTTCTCTACAATCAATCCAGTCCTTTTACCTTCTTGATTCTTTACCCATTGAGTATCTGAAATTGAAAAACATGGATGGGTAATAGAAAATTGAAAGAATCCCCTAGGCTTTATAACTCTAAAGGCTTCTAACAATGCTTTTTTATGGTCAGCTATGTCCATTATACTCATTGTTGCTATTGCAAAATCAAACTTATTATCTGGAAACGGAAGATTTGTAGCACTGGCAATTTTATATCCAATTCCTAATGGTTGTTTTTGTTCAGTTTCTTTAGCATATTTTATAAATACTTCGGATATATCAATAGCCATCATTTTGGCTCCTTTCTTAGCAGCTATCCTGGTATTATATCCTTCTCCACATCCAATATCTAAACCATTTAGATGTAAAATTTCAGGAAGCATATTGAAAAAAGCAGGAGAATTTATTAAGTCCCTACAACGATCGTATCCCAATCTAGAGAGTTTTACCCAATTTTCCGCATTTTTATCCCAAAATTTACCAACTTCTTTATCATCCAAATGAGTTTACCTTTTTAGCATGCATATATTATACTATTACTTAATAATTAATCATCTAGATTTTTAAGATTTTGATATTTATTTCTCTTTAAAATCTTATAAATCAAAATTTCTTAGAATTATCATAATTATGATTAACGTTACTAAATATGCTGATTTTGAAGGAAATGTAGGAAAACCTGTAACGATAATAGGAAAGTTAAGCAAAGTAATATGGCAACATCTTACAGCATTTTTTGACTCACATCCATATTTGAATTATTTCGATTTAGATGATGGTTATCAGATTGTAATCTATACAAAAGATTCAATTTCTAGTGAAGAAAAACTTGAAATTCATGGCAAACTGATAAAAACTGAAGGTACACGCAAAAATCCGAGATCTAAAATAAATGATGAATACTTTGAGTACCAATTGCTTGTAGATTCATGGAAATGCTTAGAAAATGAATCCTAGAAGATTTTTATTTTATTTCTCTTCAGATGTTCTTATTATTGGAAGCCTTTTTTTAAAAAAATATTCACAAATTGAAGAAGAAATTGATATTGCAAATAATGCAATAATTACGCTTGCTATAATAGATAACCCTGTAACATCTGAGTAAGTTAATTCATAGGGCGTCCAAAAAAGTCTATAAAAGACAAATAAGAGTAATATGATAATGTAAAATCCCATAATTTCTTTAATTTTGGAATAAAATCCACTACCCTGCTTTTTCAATATATAATTTAAAAACTCATTATTAATTTGGCAATCTTCAAAAATTATATTTTTGATCTTAAACTTAGTAGAAACACCAATAATCACAGATTTACAAAAAAAGATTTCTTTAATCAGAGATAGTTTTAAATTAGATATGAAACAATTAGTAATTTCAAATTTCAATGAATTTTTTAATACTAATTTTCCAAATGTACAATTCTTCAAGACAATATTCTTACATGAGTCAAATTGAGCATGTTCAAAATTGCATTCTATAAAAGAAATGTATATAGAACATTTTTTTATTGAAAACGCTTGGCCGAGTATATTAGCATTCTCTATTATAAATGGATCATTTTCTGTGCCTTTACCTTTCCAAATTTGATCATCCGCTAAATTCTGTAACCCTTGTTCTGAATAAAATATTATTTCATTTAACATTTTCAGATAATTTACTCCACAAGGTGCTTTTTAAAACAAAAATAATCGTCTTATTTTATTAGCATTATTTCTAATTTAAATATACCTCTAATTAAATTTAACAATATTTCATATTGATTTAATTCATGATATCTTGAACTATAATACAAACTGATTCAAATTTCTAGGAGATGTTTATAGTCTAAAAATTTTAAATTCAATTAGCTTTTTAATTATAACACATATAACTCATTTTAATTGATATTTCAAGGATTGCATTTAAATCCGCACTAAATAAAATTTAGTTAGAATATAATGGATAGATATTATTAAAAATGTGAGGTGGTTCAAAATTTATAAAAAGATATTAATTGGTACAGATGGATCTCATGATGCTAATAATGCAGTTGAACATGCTGCAGAATTTCAAAAAGAATGGAAAAGTAAGATTGTGATATTTCATTCGATTAATCACCATAAACTTCCCGTAACAATCAATCCTAACAAGACATTCCCACAGGAAGTTATTGAAAATATTGAAGAATTAAGTATTGAAGCAGGAAAAGAACTATTAAAAAAATCTGAAAAAGTGTTTGATAAGTCAATTTCACCGGTTGAAACTCGTTTAATTGAAGATTTAAGTCCTGAGGATTATATATTAGAGACAGTGAAAAAAGAAAATTTTGATCTTGTTCTTCTCGGTAGCAAAGGACATCATTCCAGAGTAAAACATATATTTCAAGGAACTATTTCAGCCCATATCTTAAGAGATATTCCTTGCGACGTGCTTTTTGTGAAGTAATAAACTTTTTTATAATTTAAAAATCTTTACTTCCTTTTACTTTACTTTTATAGTGCCTTAGATAAATTTTATTTGTTTTCTCAAGAAATACACTTAAATTTATTATTTTTTACATGGATATAATAGAAATAAACAATAAGTGAGGTAAAATAATAATGGTAAAAGTTGAATGTTCGAAATGTGGTAACACATTTGAAGGAAAAACAGAAGCTAAGGCTAAGAAAAAATTAATGAAACATGCGAAAAAACATCATTCTAAATAGAGTTTTTTTTATTTTTTTAAATCGTAGGGATGTATGAAAAAACAATTTTTAATTTTAATTAAAAATTAAGATGCAATATTATGCCAGTAATTCATGTAAATGTGTGGAAAGGAATTTCCGAAGATAAAGTCAAACAGATAATAGCAGGAATCACTAAAGTTTTTGTCGATATGGATATTCCCGCTCACGCTGTGGAGGTTATAGTCCACGAAATCCCAAAAACTCATTGGGGTATAGAAGGTAAACCAGCTACTGAATCTCGTCCAGACGCAGAGCCGCCTAAATAAAAATTAAATGTTAACTCAAAAACAATAACTATTTATTTTAAAAAAAAGAAAATTAGAAAAAAATTATAGTTCTAACGTTTTAAATTCGCTGAAACCCAATCATAATATCCTTTATCTTCTACTACCTTTGGAATTTCGGCGAAGAATTGTGAGGTAATCTCTTTAACATGCTTTGCGGCTATTGGATGGAACATCATTGCTAAATCTAAACCCACTAAACTGAGACTTAGAGCATTGATTACTTCCCATATTGGTCCTCTATATTGGCGTAATCCCCATTCGGGGGCTTGCTTCTCACTCATCCATGCCTCTCTAGCACCCCAAGCGTTTGTGGTACCTCCACTTATTGGGTAAGCTAAATCAGTTTCACCGAGTAGTCCTGCGACTCGCATTCTTTGATAAATACTAAATGAATATTCCATTCCATAACCAAGTGTAGCGCATGTTGGGTCCATAACGATTCGATTTCTAGGGAGCCCTAATTCTAAAGCATCTTTATTCATTTTGATTTGGTTGTTCATATCCAAGCTAGTCCATAATAAGCAGTTATGGTCATATTTCACTGCAAGAGGAATCACATCTTCCCAAGTAGCTTTATCTGCTGCGGAAAGCATCAAAACCTCGCTTTCAGTAATAGGTGCTGTTGCTTCGAAGAGTTCCTTATCTTTTTGTTTGTTACCAGAACATCCAATAATTACTGGTACATCAACGGCTTGAAGGATTTCTTCTAGATACTTGACTGATTGCTTTACTGGAGCATCACCCATTCCAGGATCAATCTCTAAGGAGTGAAAAGTGATACACTCAGCACCGAATTTATCTACAGCAAATTTTGCCCATTGAGCAGGATTTGCTAATACATCACCGTATTCTTGCTTAATGGGTTTCGGAAGCATCATTTTAGAGCCCATATCAAAAACGTCATAAGTGACGAGCGGTGGATTAGGATTGCGTTTGTTCAATCCAAGAAAATTATAAAAAGGAGGAACAACTTCTCCACCAATGGTGATTTTTTTACCTTTTGAGCGCACAAATTCAATGGTCTCAATTTTGCCAGGGAATTCTAAATCAAGTGAAAATTTCGACGGTGTCCATTCCGCTTTCCCTGGAACTCCAGGTAATACAGCTTGAGCGGCAGCTTGAACGATACTTGGCAACATTTGAAATTCAAGATATTCTGCAAATAAATCTACATCTTGGAGTTCAATTTCTTCAGTATCTTTCATAAATTGTGCTAATTTTTTGCTTAATTCATCGAAGGAAATTTTACATCACACTTTATTTATTGAGTTATATTTGATATTGAAAAAAACATTATAAAAAATATAAAATTTGTTTATTAAATTTGACAATTATTTAAATAGAATACGTGTCGAATTTCGTAATTTCATTTTAAATTCAGATTTATTCGCCAAAATTTTTTCCGGCTGCTTTTAATCTTTCTTTTTCTTGTTCTTCTAGCTGTTTAAAATCTATTTTTCCAACGAGCGTTTTAGGTAATTGCTTACTAAATTCAATTTCTCGAGGACAGCTCCATTTGATTAAATTTTCATTACAATGATAAATCAATTTTTCTACCATTTCTTTACTTTCTTTATCAGGATCTTTTAATACTACAAAAGCTTTTACTTTTTGAACTTGTTTTTCATCAGGAACGCCGACAACACAGACTTCAAGGACATCTGGATGATTATAAAGAACATCTTCGACTTGAGCAGGATAAACATTAAATCCAGATGATTTTATCATTCGCTTTAATCTAATTTTAAAATAGAAGAATCCATCTTTATCCATTGTAGCAATATCTCCCGTATGAAGCCAGGTTCTTCCATCTTCATGTTTTTTCAATATTTTTGAAGTTTCTTCAGGTCTATTTAAGTACCCCAACATTACAGCGGGGCCAGTTATACATAATTCACCATCTTCACCAATGGGTGCTTCCATTATCGTCTCAGTTTCAACTATTTTCATCATCATATCTGGAAAAGGAATTCCAATACTTCCTTCTCTATATTCACCTAAGGGCATAGCACAAATTCCCGTAACAGCTTCAGTTAGCCCATAACCTTCTCTAAGCTGAACATTCGATCCATTATCTCTACATATCTTCTCAAATTTATCTTTTGTAGTTCGGGGGAGGGTATCTGCCCCACAAAATGCAGCTTTTAAGAAACTTAGATCGGTTCTTTGAAATTTTACATTTCTACTAAGGGCTTCATATAAGGTTGGAACTCCAAATATTAAGGTAGGTTTTTTATTTTTAATCAAATCTGCTACTTGATCAGGAGTAAATGATGGAACTAAAATGCTTTTTCCTCCTCCCATAAATATTGCGTTAACACATACACCAAGACCAAAACCGTGAAAGATTGGTAAAATAGCAAGAGCTGAATCTTTATCAGATAAATCCATCCATGTAGCAACTTGTGTTCCTTCAGCAATAAAGTTAAAATTTGAAAGCATTATCCCCTTTGGAACACCAGTAGTTCCCCCTGAATATAAAACAACAGCCATATCATCTGGATTCATACCCGATTTGGATATTTCAGGGTAAGATTTAGCCATTATATATTTCCACCATTGAATTTTAGGATTTTCAGGTATATCTACTCGTTCTTGACCGAGTTGGGTTAGAATTATCATTTTTAATGGTGTCTTGTCAATAACTTTCCCAACATTAACATAGACTTTATCAAGAGTAAGCAGATATGAACTGTTACTCAGGTTTAAAAAAAACTCAATTTGACTTGGAGGACTTAAGGGATGGATCATGCTTGCAATAGCCCCAATTTTGTTTATTGCATAAAAACAAATAATTCCTTGAGGAGTCGTTGGCATAGATATTGTCATACGATCCCCCTGTTTTAATCCTAAATTAGATAACGCTTTAGCACACTGATCAATTTCTTCAATCATTTGTTTATATGTAGATTCAAATCCCATAAAATCATAAGCTATTGAATCAGGATATTGTTTAGCGGTTTGCTTTACAGCGTTATATATGGTAGTCTTAGGATAATCGATATGTTCGGGGACATGGTTATCATAAAATTTTAACCAAGGTTTAGTTTCATACATATTTTATCAATATATTCTTCCAATATGGAGATTTTAGATAAATTTCACAAAAATATTAAGAAGAAAATATTTTTGGATATATTAAAAAGGTTGCCTATTTACCAATTTTCTTTTTTGATATTAGGGTTATTAATCCAATTGATAATACAGTTGAGGTTATAATTATTTCGAGTGTAAAACTCGGAATTATTGGCAAGTAATATTGTGTTAAATCTCTAT
Source organism: Promethearchaeota archaeon (assembly GCA_016839655.1). The sequence continues at coordinate 10,374 of JAEOTW010000175.1, forward strand.
CTATAACTGTACCATTATTATAAGAGATTGTAGATGTTAGATAAAAGGTATCTGGTCCACCACTTACTAGTATTATCTCAATATAATAAATTTTTTCCTCAGGTGCAGTATAATTTAAGTATGGATTATCTTCTAGACTGCTTGTGACAGAATCAATGAAGATATTGTCATTTAATGAATTGTCGGTATTAACGTAGGATTGAAGAGGTCTTGTGTTAAAAAGAAAAAGAGTAAAATTTCCACTTCCCGTATGAGTAATGTTAACTTCAATATTAACATCAGTATCCAAATCAGTTAGGAAGAAGATATAATTTCCGTTTTTCATATTGTCAATATAAGAAAATGCCATAGCATTATTAATTGGGACTATCATGAAAAGCAATAGAAATGATAATGATATCTTTTTATATCTCATTATGTAAGTTACCACAGATGTTTCGATAGAAATATATTATATAATAATTATGAGTTTTAATTAATATTCACTTTAGAAATTTTTTTCAATTATAAATAAAATTTAATAATATTGTCAATAACTAACACTTCACAAATTTTATGGAGCAATTAACTTTAGATAATTTGGAATTTGAAAAATATCATGGTTTAGGGAACGATTATATTATTGTTAATGATATTAAATGGGCAATTCCAGAGGAAAAAAAGGGAGCTTTAGCAATCAAACTGTGTGAAATTCATTTTTCTATAGGAGCAGATGGTTTAATTTTTATATGCGAGTCTAATGACGCTGATATAAGAATGAGAATATTCAATAATAATGGATTAGAGGCGGAGATGTGTGGAAATGGAATCAGGTGCTTTTCAAAATATATTTATGAGAATAATATTGTTAAAAAAGATCAGATTAATATTGAAACTCTTAAAGGGATTATGATAGCTAGGCTAAATATAGTTGATGAGAAAGTAAAGAGTGTAGAGATCGATATGGGGGCCCCAATTCTAAATTGTGAAGATATACCAGTTGTATTAGAAAGTTCAGTGGATCGATGTGTTAATGAACCAATTGTAATTCTTGATAAGATTTTTAGGTTTACTGCGGTTTCAATGGGCAATCCACATGCAATCATTTTTGTTGAAGAAAACTTAAATGATGATGAGCTAAATAGGTATGGAGCGACAATAGAATCGAATGAACGATTTCCAAATAAGATCAATGTTGAGTTTGTTAAAGTAATTTCTAAAGAAGAGGGAGTTGTAAGAGTTTTTGAACGAGGCGTCGGAATTACGAAGTCTTGCGGCACAGGAGCTTGTGCTAGCGTTGTGGCTGGTACGATCCTTGGAATATTTAACGAGAATATACCTATAACGATACATAATGATGGAGGAGATTTAAAAATTACTTATACAGGCAAAAAGGTTTTGATGGAAGGCCCAATTGAAAAAGTCTTTGATGGTGTGATTGAAAAGATAGAAATCTAATGGTTTATAGGCTTATGAATTATAATACTTGGTTGAAAAACAAAGATTTAGAATATAAGGATGGAATCTTACACTTTGCTAATCTAAGTGTCTTAGAACTGGCTGAAGATTTTGGCACTCCAATATATATTATAAATGAACAATTGATAAGAAAGAGATACCATCAATTAAAAGATACTCTAAATTCGGCGTATAAGAGAAATAAGATTTATTATGCGGTGAAATCAAATACAAATATGGCTATTTTGAAGATTTTAAATTCTGAAGGCTCTAATTTTGATTGTTCTTCTACAGGAGAGATTTACACTTGTTTGAAATCAGGTATTTTATCAGATAAAATCATTTATACGGGAAATATGTTTACAAATGAGGACTTTGAATTTGCTGTTGAGAGGGGTATCCTGATCAATTTAGATAGTTATAGTCAATTAATAAGATTAAAAAAAATCCATGAAAAGAAAGGAAAGAAGTTTGGACTTATTTCTTTTAGATTTAATCCAGAATTAGGTGCAGGTCATCACCCTCATACTATAACTGCGGGGAAGGAGGTTAAATTTGGTATCTTGGAAAATAAAATTATTCAAGCGTATTCAAAGGCAAAGGAATTAGGGTTTCAAAAGTTTGGAATCCACCAACATATAGGATCAGGAATTATAGACGCTATTGATTATGAAAAACCTATAACCAAATTTTTAGAGATTATTAATAAGATATCGAAATCTCTGGGAATTCAATTTGAATTTGTAGATTTTGGGGGTGGTATTGGTATCCCATATCATCCGGAAGAAAATACAATTGATTTAAAAAAGTACAGTGAAATAATTCTTAATCGATTCAAAGAAATGGTTGAGAAAGGAGAAATTGGAGATCCTTTCCTCTTTATTGAGCCAGGACGATATATTTCCAGTGAATCAGGCATTATATTAACTCAAATTAATACAATAAAGAATAACGGCTTTAAATTGTTTGCTGGAATTGATGCTGGTTTTAATACTTTAATTCGCCCTGCTTTATATGGATCCTATCATCATATTATTGCTTGTAAGGAAAAAAATAACGAGAAAATATTAAAATATGATATTGTCGGACCAATATGTGAATCCGGTGATGTTCTTGGAAAGGAAAGAGAAATTCCAGAATTAGAGGAAGGAGATTATCTTGCTATTCTAGATGCCGGTGCATATGGTTATACTATGAGTAGCCCATATAATTCAAGACCCCGATCTGCTGAATTCTTAATAAACAAAGGAAATGTTCATAAAATCCGTAATAATGAGACATTTGATGATTTAATTAGAGATCAGGCAATTCCAGATCATTTAAAATGATTATCTGAAACATTAAAAATAATAAATGTGCTCTCCTATTTTTATATTGAGATAAAATTATAAAAAGTGAGACTATTAGGGCTTGGATACCCCTTATTATTCTCGATGAAGTGTTGGCGTTATGAAATCTTGGTTTAGCTCTATAGTTAAAAGGATTAATGATAATACTGATCTGCACTGATCATTTTTATAATTTTATCTTATCTATAAACAATACGTTCTTAAGATATATTTTTATAACCCTAATACTTCATTTGTAGAATAAATTTTACTCTCTTTTGCATTAGCTATGAACTTAATCGCTGTTATTGCACCTGAAGCGAAACAATTTCTGCTATGCGCTTGATGTTTAAGTTCAATGCGTTCCCCAGATCCTGCATATAAAATGGTGTGATCTCCAACAATATCACCTGCTCTAACAGAAAGTATCCCGATTTCATTTTTTGCACCCACTTTTCTTTTATTTGGCCCTTTATCTCTTCCATATTTAGCTACATCCTCGAGTTTTACACCCAAGGAATTAGTAATATTTTTAGCAAGAGTAAGAGCTGTTCCTGAAGGTGAATCTATCTTTCGATGATGATGAGCTTCTAACACTTCAATATCCCAATCACCTAAATAATTAGTTAGTATTGATGCCATTTTAAAGAGTACATTAACACCTGTGGCCATATTAGCTGAAATTACAGCCGGAGCACTATTTTTTTTTACAAGTTCTTCCATATTTGTATGAAATTCCTCTGATAATGCCGTAGTACCAATAACACATCGGATACCATTTTCAACACATTTTATACAATTTTTTTCAGTTGCTTGTGCAACAGTGAAGTCTACTACTACATCTGGACGAGTTTCATTAATTATTTCTTGTAGTTTATTAACATTTGTTATTCTTATATTATTTGGATCATTCACCCCTAAAATAAAACCTAATTCATCATCAATATGAGATATATCACAAGCAGCTACAACCTCAATTTCATCATCTTCAATAGCTAATTTACTTATTATCCTACTTGTGTTACCCGTTGGTCCCAAAATAAGCAATTTAATCAAATTTGCACCTACCTCCTACTTCTAAATTAAACCTAATCCTCTTAATACATCCTTTATTTTATTTTGATTTTCTTCTAATGGTGGAGTAAGTGGCATTCGCATCCTTATATTCATTAATCCCATTTCACTTGCAGCAAATTTTACAGGTCCAGGGTTTGTTTCAATAAATAGAACTTTAAACAGATCATAAAGTTGTAGTTGTATATTTCTTGCTTTCTCCCAGTTATTATTCAGCATCGCATTAGTAAATTTTACCATCTTAGCGGGAATAATATTAGAAGCGACACTAATTACTCCCTTACCACCTAAAGCCATTATATGGTATGTCATGGAATCATCACCACTTAAGACAATAAAATCATCTGGAGTAGTTTTGATGATCTTAGTAATCTGATCAATATTTCCACTGGCACATTTTATCCCAATTATATTATCGTTTTTATCAGCTAATTTAGAAACTGTTGCAGGTTCTAGATTTCTCCCGGTGCGACTTGGAACATTATATAAGATCATTGGAAGAGATACGGAATCTGCTATGGCAGAAAAATGGTCTATTAAAGAATGTTGAACCGGTTTATTATAGTATGGCACTACTACTAATATTCCATCAGCCCCAGCTTTTTCAGCATACTTAGATAAGGAAATAGCTTCTTTTGTTGAGTTGCTACCAGTTCCAACTAAAAGAAATGGATCCTTGTTGCTTTTACTCGCCTCATCTATAGCAATATCCATAGCTATATGATGCTCCTTATGAGACATAGTTGCACTCTCTCCAGTTGTCCCCATTGTTAAAATTTGGCAACCATTATCAATTTGGAATCGAATGAATTCACGGTATTTTTCCTCATCTAAATCTAAATCTTCTTTAAATGGTGAGATCATAGCAGTTATCACATTTTTCAATTTATCTATCTTAGCCATTAGCATCCTCCTTATTCTTTTTAATCCATAAATTAAAGAAGTTATTAGTAAATTTCGTATATAATACTTTTTAATAGTGGTCTATTGTAGTGATTCGAATTATACATAAACCATTCATATTTAAAGAAAAAATTTTATTATGAGATAGTATGAAAATAAATTTGTTAGATAAGTTTCAAGGTTGCTTATTAGGTGTAGCAATTGGAGATTCTCTGGGCCATCCATTTGAAGGCAAGCTCCGTAAGCATATCTATTCATATTTTGACGATTTTGAAAGCTTTATTCAGCAAAATAAGGCAATTTTTAGAATTTATACAGATGATACTCAATTAACATTACATCTCGCTGAAGCACTAATTAAAGGGAGTGGATTTAAAGTTGATTATATCATCAGAGAGTTTATAAGTTGGTTAGACGATCCTCCTATTGGTCCTGGTTATGGTTGTATCTCTTCTATTCGTAAATTAAGATATGGAGTTCCTTGGGAGCAAGCTGCTTCAAATTCTGGAGGAAATGGTACAACTATGAGGATAGCTCCAATTGGATTGTTTTATTGTAAAGATCCTAAAGCTCTGAAGACTGCTGCGATAAAATCGAGTATTATTACACACTCTCATTCAGCCGCTTCAGCAGGTGCTGTAGTTATAGCTAGTGCCATTGCTTACCTTATTAATAAATATCCCGATACAGGATTTTCTGTTGAGGAATTTTTTAATGTCATAACTAGATCCATTTCTGATTCTCAAGATGAGATATGGAAAGAGTTAATTGAAATATTATGGAAAGTAAAATCAAATTTGGATATGCCAATTGAATCAGGACTTATAAAATTTTCTCAAGTAGGAGTTAAATCTCCATATTTTATTGAAGATTATTTGGGGCAAGCATTTGTTCATCCATATACGATAAGTACTGTTGCTTGTTCACTTTTTATTTTCTTAAAAAAATTATCTTCCTTTAAAGAGTGTATTTTCGAGCTCTCAACTTCAGGAGGAGACAGTGATACTGTAGGGGCAATTGGGGGAAGCCTAGCAGGAGCTTATTTTGGTTTACAAAATATTCCGCCTGATTTAATCAAGTTAGTTAAAAACAATAAGAAAATTTCAAGGATAAGTGAAGATCTTTATACTGTATATGAAAAAAGATTTCTAAAAAGTGCTTTTTAGATTCTTAAAGAATTTTCTTAGATTTTTTAAGCAAGAATTACAAAATGTAGAAGGTTTATTATCTGTATCGATTATAGATTTTGAAGATCGCATAATACAGTATTTATAACAATGAGGTAAACCGAACGTATGCCCTAGCTCGTGAATAGCCTCTTTCAAAATTCTTTGTTCAAAGAGAATCTCATTTTCAGTTCTCCCATAAAATTTTTCTCTAAACCTTGTTATCGAAATCAAAGATCCAACCATTTGCCAAGGGTTATCTTCTTTTGGTTTTTCTGCTCGTCCCAATAAATATTTGTATGAAATGGAGTAGATATCATTGTTTATTATTCCTAATAAACGGAGGTATCGTTTATTCTGAAAAGATAAATTGATTTTTTTCAATATTTTTAGGGCATTATACTGGTTTCGATTTTTGTTGTATTCTGTATTTTCGAGGTGAATAATATCTTTTAATGCAACCACAGAAATTTTAAATTCTTTAAAACTAATTTCTAGTCTATTTTTTAGATTGTCTAAAATTGATTCATCTACTTGCCCTATTTTTACTAATCCAATTCTTTTTTTCATTTTGCTTATGTAAAAGGAGGAATTTATTCATTATAAGAATAATCTAGATACTAACTATTAAATAAAAAACTTACTTCTAAATTATTTGTATCAATCCAATTTATGCAATTCTATATAAAATATTATCTCGGGTTGAGCTAATATTGGTTGAACTTGAAAGCTTTTTAAAAGAATCTGACGATAAATATAAAGCTCTAATCAATAGTATTTTAGACGTAATTGTTGAATTAGATTTAGATGGAACTTTTTCATTTATTAACCCTAGAGTTTATGATATATTTGGGTATAACCCTAAAGAAGTTATTGGCACTCAATTTTTCAGTTATATACATAATGATGACATGGAAAATGTAATGAAATCTTTTGAAAAGCTAGTTCAAGATGAGAAAATTGTAACTGCAGAATATAGAGTTAGGCATAAACAGGGGAATTATATTCCAGTAAGGGCAAAAGGTGTCGTAGTGAAGATAAACAATAAAACAAAAATTTTTGGCTTACTTACAGATATTTCACAAGAAAAAATTGCTGAATTAAGACTTCTTGAATTTGAAAATCAATTTAAGGAGGTAACAGAACAATCTTTTATGGGAATTTGTATTATTCAGAACTCGAAAATTGAATATATCAATAAAACAATAACAAAAATGTTAGGTTATTCAGCTGAAGAGATTAATAGTTGGTCCATGAAGGAATTATTTAATGTTGTTCATCCTGATGATAAACAACTAGCTATAACTCGATTAACTCCTAGGCAACAGGGAATAACTAATGAAGATCCTTCTAGAGTTTACAGAATTTATACTAAAGACGGTAAAATGAAATGGATGGATATAGATTCTAAGTTAATTAAATATCAAGGAAAAAACGCAATTTTAGCTACTCTTGTGGAAATTTCTGAAAAAAAAGAAACAGAAAGAAATTTCGAAGAATCAGAAGAAAGGTATAGAGAACTTTTTAATAATATGAAAAGTGGTGTTGCTGTCTATGAAGCTATTAATAGTGGGGAAGATTTTATCTTCAAAGATTTTAATTTAGCAGGTGAAAAGATTGACAATGTAAAGAAAGCAGATGTTATTGGAAAACCCATTACTGAGATATTTCCTGGAGTAAGGAAATTCGGCCTTTTTGATGTACTTCAGAGAGTTTGGAGAACTGGTAAGTCAGAACTCCATCCCATTACCCTTTATAAAGATGAGAGAATAAAAGGATGGAGAGAAAATTATGTTTATAAATTACCCTCTGGAAAAATCGTAGCGGTTTATGAAGATGTTACTGAGCGTAAAATAGCTGAACAAAAATTAAAAGAATCTGAAGAAAAGTATCGAATGATTTTTACGGGAGCAAGCGATCCAATTGCAATATTAGATAATATGAAAATTATTGACTGCAACGATCTAGCCGTCAAGTTGTTTGGATATGGTAAAAAAAAAGAGATTATTGGCCTCCCTCCATGGAAAATTTCCCCCCAGAAGCAACCAGATGGAAGAAATTCCAATGAGAAAGCGAATGAATATATCAAAAAAGCCCTTTCAGGAGATTCTCAAAGATTTTATTGGAAACACCTCAAGAAAGGTGGAAGTCTCTTTGATGCAGAAATATCACTGAGTAGTTTTAAATTAGAGAATAAAAAATATATCATGGCAATAATAAGAGATATAACTGAAAGAAAAAAAGTTGAAAAGGAATTACGAGAAATTAGCCAATTTAAAACTGAATTACTTGAAAGAACTTCTCATGAATTAAAAACACCGCTTATCTCAATCAAAGGTTTTACTGAATTATTATTAGATTTGCATAAAGAAAAATTTGATGATGAAGTATTTTCAATATTGGGGGAGATAAAACATGGAACTGAACAGCTTGAGACACTTATAAATGGACTTCTAAAAACTTCATTATTAGAATCAGGCAAAATTCAGTTCAATCCAAAAGAAGAGGACTTGTCATTTTTAGTAAGGTTTTGTATACAGAATTTACGTGGTTTAGCAGAAACAAGAAATCATATAATAAATGTTGACATACCTCAAAAATTAATCCTAAATTTTGAAAAAGAGAAGATATATGATGTTTTTTCACATTTGATCATTAATGCAGTAAAATATTCACCTCCAAATGGAGAGATAAACATTACTATAAAAAAAACTAAAGAGTTTGCTTATGTTTGTGTTCAAGATAACGGAATTGGCTTATCTCAAGAGGAACAAAACAAAATTTTTAAACAATTTGGGAAAATAGAACGATATGGAAAAGGATGGGATGTTGGTATCGAAGGAACAGGAATGGGATTGTATACTTCAAAAAAGATTGTAGAATTACATGGTGGAAAAATCTGGGTTGAGTCAGAGGGGCGAAATAAAGGTTCTAAATTTTGTTTTACTCTCCCTAAGAATTAGAAGTAAAATTTCTTTTGGTTTAAAAATAAAAGTGCAAATTGAAAAAATATTTTAATTTTTATTATTTGTATTATATAACAATTAGATTTTATATCAAGTTATTTCATTAATTTTTCCATCTTTTTAAAAGAAACAAAATCTTAAAGAAGAAAAGCCAATATAACAATGGGAGGGTGGTCTAGACTGGTATGATACTGTAGGGTGTTTCTCTACAGCATGAATCTTGGTTTGGGACCAAGGGGCCGGGGGTTCAAATCCCTCCCCTCCCATTTTTTATTTTTAGTCAAAAATTTGCTGATTCTTGAAGTTCTATTGGTTCTTCAGTACAAAAATAACTTTCTGCAATCAATTCTTGAATAGATGAAACAAGCGATAACATTATAGCAGGATTATTTGAAGTGATTTTATAATACACATTGATTTTGGTTATTATCGTATACGTTATTTGGTCTTTAAAGAAATTTAAAATTGCTTTAACATCATCATCAAAATCTTGATGTTTTTGGATCCATACAACAATAAATTTTGAATTATCCTTTCTATTTGATTTCACTTTAGTTTTTATAATCATACTTTTATTTACTCTGAGTTGTGTAATTTACATATGTTTAACTTAACATATTTATAACTTAAAATATTTAAAGAAGAAGGATTTGAGATGTTTTAAAAATTTTTAAAAATTTGCTACGGCTTTTTAGGTTTTCGAATTGTTAATAACTTGATAAATGCTAAACCTAACCATCCAAATCCAATAAACATTATAATATATTTTATTAGAGCAAAACATGAATGCGTTATCGCCCAGATATCTGGAAACCCTAACGGATCGGTAAGCATTAGTAATATAAAAATATTTTCAATAGCATCACATATAGGTGCAATAATTGCGAGAGTTACAAAAAAGATACTTATTTTCATCCATAATGTTCCTTCATTAAATTTACGGGCGATTTTTAATCCGAGACAAAAGAAGATACCACCATAACTGATCATAAATAAGTAGTCTAGGATGTTAGCAACTCTATACAACTCAATATTAGCACTAGCGTTAAATTGTTTAATTAGATGTCCACTAAAAGAGAGTTGACTCTCGATAAAACTCACGGGATAAGAGATTGTAAATAAATAGGTCATTATAGGATAAATAATTAGTAAAATTATTACACTGGCAATTAACAACTTTTTTATTGTTTTAGGATTAGGCCATGTTGTTAATTTTTCTAATAACATAACTTTTCATCAATTAGTTTTTTTTAATAATTTATTAAGTTCACTTATAATTTTTTTTGTTTTCTTATCCTTTATCCAATATCTAATTTTTGGAGATTTAAGAAATGATTGAATTTTTTCATTTAATTCATTCAGTTTTTCGCGATCTTCCTTGGACAATTGAGGAATAGTTTCTTCTATTATTTCTTGTACTTTTTTGACTTCTTCTTCAATCAGAGGGATCTGTAGTTGTTGTTTACCTTGAATCAACGCTTTTCTAAGTACTTCTTTAATGCTATTTATCCAACCTTTAATCCAAGGATAATTTCCCCTTTTTTTAGGATTTTCTATTATTACCTCTTTTCTATCTACAATAATTAACTCATCAGGGCAAGAATTTTCACATGCTCCACAGTAGAAACATTCATCTTCATTACAGGCAATCTTTCCATATTTAATTACATCTTCAGCACTTTCAGGAATAAAAAAAGATTCTGTAGGGCAGATGTTTACACATGCTTTACAACCTTGGGGATCACATTTATGGAGCATGTTCTTTTTAATAATCACCTCTCCTTCGATTGGAGAATCAATTGAAAAACATTGAGTAGGACATTCTTTTTGAATTTTAAAGAAATCTCTTATGTTATTCCTCTCTCTTACAGAAAGACAGAGTTGACATGTTTCATTATTAGAGTCTTCAATACATTTTTTCATATCAATTTTAAAAAACTGACCAATTGAAGGAAATTCATCTAAATTAATTTGTTCCTTAGGAGTAATATTTTCATGAAATGCATCATTTGGGCAAACTATAGCACATAACATGCAATAACAGCATTTTTCATGATCTATTAAGATTTTTGGATTATTTTCATCTAAAATTTCTTGAGCAATATCAGAAATTGGACCAAGTTCAATAGCATCAACAGGACACACAATCTTACATAAAGAGCATCCTATGCAACGTTTTATATCATAGGTAAGTTTTTTATCGACATTTTGAAATTTCCATTTAAGAATCAGTTGTTCTGGTGCGATTTCTATACTTTTTTCAATAGATTCTTTCTCTTCGTCAAGATCTTTATCGTTAGGTCGTGTTTGCGTAATTATAATCCCTTTTATTATTTAATAGAAAGTAATCTAAGTTCATGTAAACATAAAGTATAAAAAAAATTTACGGTACTCGTTTTAAACAAATTCAGATAATATTGTTTTAATTTGGAACTTAAATTGATATACTTTTTTTTCAAATGTTAAAGCATAAATATAATAATTTCTGTAATACGTTTGTAAATTTAAAAGAAAACATAAACTTAATTCAAACATCTGAATTAATTAGCTTACATGCAGGCTAGGGTACGCTGAAGGTGATATAGGAATAAAAACCATTTTTATTGCTGAAGATGATAGAGATCTTCAAAGACTATATGAACTCTTGTTAGATATGTCTGGGTTTCAAGTATTAGGTATTGCTAATAATGGAGATGAAGCAATTAAAATGTTTAAAGGCTTTCCTGAAAAACCAGATATTATAATTTTAGACTATAGAATGCCGATAAAAAATGGTTTAGATGCTCTGAAAGAAATCCTACAAATTGATCATGATTCAAGAGTGATTTTTGCGAGTGCAGATAAAACAATTAAAGAAGAGGTCTATTCCTATGGTGCAAAAGGATTCTTGGATAAACCGTTCACTCATAAAAAACTAATAAATACCCTTAATCAGATTTTGAGCTGAATTGACTCAAACTTTTTATATCTCTTTTGAAATAGTTAAAAGACGTTAAATCGACTTTTTATTGAATATTAGATCAAGAATAATAGTCGTAGCTATCATGGTCAAAATTAAATATATACTCAATTGGAATTCCATCAGGAGTGAGATCTGGAGGAGCATAAATTAACGGTAGATTAGGAAAAAAAGTTCCAATACCATTTTTCGCTAAGATTATAGCAGGATGGTCAGTTTCCTTAAATATTTTCTCACTTATTTTAAGAGTGATAATTCTGCATTGTTGTTCGTTGAGAATCCCTAATGAATGAATATATTCATGTAATAGAATGTGATATGTATAAGCCCATACAATTTCATAGGGTTGTTCTCTCAAAATAATTTCTAAAGGAGTTTTATTCATCACAATATCCGTACCAGGACTAAAATGCATACCTCCAATAAAACCCCCTCTAAACATCCCCATTTCGACAAGTCCAAGACTTAAACCTGCTCTATGTCTTCCATAGACCTTTTTTACATCCTTTTTGACTTGCTCAAATATCTTGGGCATTTCACTCTTTAAATCCTGTAAATTCATAATTTCACTCCTATTTATAGACAATAATATTTAAAAAAAACTAATTTAAATATCAAAGAACCAGAAATCTTCTTCATCTTCTCTTAAAAAACCCATTAATTTAGATAAGTCTTTAAGGAGATGTTGTATAGAAACTTTGTGCTGATCTCTTCTAATAGGCCCCATTTCTGAGAAGAACATATCATCTAGCAATTTATCAATATTGATTCTATCAAAATATTTTATTGGATTATAAAATAATGTATAAAAAATCTCTTTCTCCAAATTAGGTTGTTCTTTTGTTTTTAAGTCTTCTTCATATTGATTCTTGATAATATTTTTTAATTCTACAATAATGCATTCTTTATTATGTAGAAGGGCATTTCTTTTTCGTTCTAATCCACTTAAATTCTGTTCAATTTCTTTAATTTTCTCACCTAAGAATCTAAGTTTCTTATCAGGAAGTTTGATTTTTTGATAATCTAGTTGAACTCCCGTATCTTTTAATTTTAAATTCCCTCTATTATCATCGATTTTAGAAACACTGTATTTTATGTTATAATAATCTGGAGTGATATTAATTCTCAAGGAAAGATTACTATTAATACGATACTTTATATTCCTTGGATCTTCCCCAAAATTTTCAATGATACCATATTCAGAAAGCATTTTAAGTTGACTGTGGATTGCTTGTCTAGAAATTTTTTTCCCAAGTGAAGCGGCTAATTCTGAAGCACCTAATGGAACTTTTGCTAATTTAGAAAGAATAATTCTTCTAGTTGGGTTTCCTATTATCTCAAGTAGATTATCCATACTAAGAAATACATTATTTTCAGCCTGTTTTTCTAATTCCATTAGATTTCCACCTTATTTTTTATTTTTTTTAAGCTTATTTATACTTTTAGCGATATAATTCTTCTGAAGGTTCTTTAGCATATCTTTCATGAGATTGTTTAGCTTTATCAGCTGATTTTAAAACTTTTTCAATAGATTCATCAAACTGTACTTTTGATATTTTTACTACTTTAACAGATTCAGCATTTTGTGTATTGATATTAGAATTTGCTACAGCCTTGCGAATTGTTAAAAGTGTTGCTTCTTCTACTATTGCTTGAATATCTGCTCCAGTATAATCTTCTAGATCTTGTGCCATTTGGTCAATATCTACCTCTTCATCTAGAGGTTTATTTTTAAGGTGAATTTTAAATATTTCCATTCGAGCTTCCTTATCCGGCTTTGGGATTTCAATATGTCTACCGAATCTCCCTGATCGCAATAATGCAGGGTCTAACATATCAGATCTGTTTGTTGCAGCAAGTAAAATTACATCTTTAAGGCCTTCTAATCCGTCCATTTCTGTTAATAATTGTGAGACTACTTGTTCAGTTACTTGGGAACTGGAAAACCTACCTCGCATTCCTGCTATAGCATCAATCTCATCAAAGAATATTATACATGGAGAAGCTGCTCTTGCCTTTCGAAACGTTTCTCTTACTGCTTTTTCACTCTCGCCCACCCATTTAGACAAAAATTCAGGTCCTTTTACTGAAATAAAGTTTACTTCACTTTCATGAGCTAATGCCTTAGCTAAAAGAGTTTTTCCTGTCCCTGGAAACCCATAAAGTAATATGCCACTAGGAGGTTTTGAGTTTAAATGTTTATACAATTCTGGATATTTTAAAGGCCATTCTATTACTTCTTGAAGTTGCTGTTTAGCTTCCTCTAGACCACCAATATCATCCCATGTTTCAGTAGGTTGACTGATTAAAACCTCTCGTAAAGCTGAAGGTTCAATACTAGTTCTTGCTGACTCAAAATTTTTCATTTTAATTTGAAGTTCCATTAATATCTCAAGTGGGATTGGTTTATCTAAATCGATTTTTGGTAATAATTCTCTTATTGATAACATAGCAGCCTCTTTTGCCAAAGCTTCAATATCTGCTCCTACAAATCCATGAGTTTTTTCTGCTATAAGACGAAGATCAACGTCACTATGTAAAGGCATTCCACGTGTATGAATCAATAAGATTTCATATCTCCCATCTGTATCAGGAACTCCAATTTCGATTTCTCTATCAAATCTTCCAGGACGTCTGAGAGCTGGATCAATATCATTTACTCTATTTGTTGCACCAATAACAATGATTTCTCCTCTTCCTTCTAAACCATCTAATAATGATAATAATTGAGCTACCACTCTTCTTTCAACTTCTCCTGTTACTTCACCCCTTTTAGGTGCTATTGAATCCAACTCATCTATAAATATTATTGAGGGGGCCATTTCTTTAGATTTTTCAAATACTTTACGGAGATTTTCTTCACTTTGACCATAAAATTTGCTCATTATTTCTGGTCCGCTTATTGTTTCAAAATACGCATCTGTTTCTCCAGCAACAGCTCTCGCTAATAAAGTTTTTCCTGTGCCGGGTGGTCCATGAAGTAGTACTCCTTTAGGGGGATCAATTCCAATCCTTTTAAATAGTTCAGGGTGCCTTAGAGGTAACTCAATCATTTCACGGATTCTCTGCATTTCTTCTTCTAATCCCCCAATATCTTCATATGTCACTTTTCTTCTTTCTAATTCTTCAAGTTCTTTACTACTTTTTTCAGACATGGTTATTTTTGTATCTAAAGCAATCCTAACAGCATCAGCTTTAGGATGATAATCAATAACCACAAGATCTATTCTACGACCCATAGCATTAAAACTTAAAATATCTCCTCTCGTAACAACTCTATTTTCCAAAATCTGTGTTAACTGTTGAGGAGTCCTTAAAATTATTGATTCTTCTAATCCTGCAAATGTTATCCGATCTGCTAAACTTGCTTCAATTTTGCGAATTTCAACAATATCATCTAAAGAAGCTCCAATATTCCTTCTCAATGAAGAATCCATTCTAACTGTATTTGTACCTTTATCCTCTGCATCCCCAGGAAATAAAAGGGCGGCTGTTTTTTCCCCATTCACTTCATAAGCAATTTCGATCACATCACCAGTTCGAAGTCCAAGATCATTAATTACTTCAGGATCTAATCTTATTCGGCCTCTCCCAGCATCTTTTTTATATGCATCCTTTATTCTTACTTTTTTTCCTTGTCCTTTATATTCTCGAGTCATCCCACTCATGTTTGTTCATCACTATATTTTTATTTTTGGTTTATTTGAAATACTCTTTGTTTTAATTTAAATAATTATTAATTCTTATTTATCCAATTTCTTTACATTAATAATAACTAGTCCATTCTTCACTTCTATCTTATAATTTTCTCTTGAAGTTTTAAAAGGTAAAGAAATAGTCTTTTCATACCTTCTATTTTTATTCTCAGCAATAAATATTAATTTTGTTCCTTTTGCGACTATATTAATTATAATGTCTTCTTTATTAATCCCGGGAACATCAAATATTATCTCAGAATACTCTTTATGATCATTAATCTCAGTTAGTGGCTCTAATATAGTTAAATCCTCTTCTTGCATGGAAAAATCTAATGAAAGCTGATCTGCATCAATCTCTTCTAAAGATCGCCTCTCAAATCGTTTCTCTAATTTTGGATATTTTGATAAATCGATATTCTTTAACAATTCTCGAATTTTTTTATCATCAATATTTCCTTCAATTTTAAACTCAGGATTATTCATTCCGGTTTCAAAATGGTATGATATCTTGAAACTCTTTTCACCATTATCTTGAGATTCAAAGTTTAAATTATTTTTCGGTTCTGGAATAAATAAAAAATCCACATCAAATATATCTGAATCTATTTTAAAATATTTTTTAATTGCGTCAATAATATCATCAAATTCATCCGACATGTTATGCACCTAATTTTTAGATTTTGTCAATCTTTCCTTTACAATACTACAATTTACATATACCACTAAAGGTATAAAAACTTATTGTTTCTGAATAATAAGGATATGGAGCAATAAAAATTGATTTTGTTATGGATAATAATATCTCTTTAATAAGAATTTTAACTTCCTTTGATTTAAATCAAACAACTTAAAGAAAAGATTGTCTATGCTTTCTTTTATAATATTATTTTTTTTCAGTTTTACAGCATTAATAATTCTTTTTACAAAATCTTCGTGATTTATATTTGAAAAGTAGCTTAGTTTTTTAAAGCTATCAATAAACTGTTCAGGATTACCATTGTTGGTTATTAAAATTCTCGTAAGGATTTTAATTAGACTTACAATTTCAATCTTCTCAGGAGCTTTAAATCTTTCTAAATTGGGAATTGGTAAGGATTGTTCAAGTTTAGTTTTGCTTCTTTTAATTTTGATATTCTTAGACTTATATAAAAACTGGACAATTTTGGAATTCAAATAGGCAAGAATGAAGAGATAATCGATATCTTCTTCTGGAGACTTAGGCCAAAGAAAATAAGTATCTGATGTCGCGTAATATTGTTCATTTGAATAACCAAAACTATTTTCATCTGATATATATTTAAAGAATATTTTAGGATGAGAATCATATAGAGGCTCGAGATCTAATGTATCTTCAACATTTTTTTCATTATATCTCCTAATAAAAGAACCTCTCCTGGGGAAATATATATCTTCTGGGTTCTCTTTTGCATTAATTAATATGTCTCCTAATTCAGTTTTGAATTGATTTAAATATTTAGAGAGAACTGGATATTTTGATTCGAGTATTTTGTTTCTTTCTTGGCTTTTTTCTGAATTAAATTCGTTTTTATTAAAGTAAATAAGGTATCCTTCATAATTTTCTTTATTATAGCCGTAAGGTTTTATTGATTTACTTTTATATATTTTCTTAATCCTTTTTTTCTCAATGTAATCAAGCTTTATGAACTCGCCATTAACATTGATGAAAAAATCATCATTCTTAATTTTTAATTCCTTTCCTTCAATTAAAATGAATATAGAGTCTTTAATAAGAATTAACCCATTGCGAATTATGAAATAGTCTTTTAACAATGAAATTTTTCCATTGATTTTACAATAGTTCTCAATTTCATCCACAGATGATTTAATTTCCATCGGATAGAGAAGGTTCCAACTTTCATCTTCTCTTAAATCATGGTTTGTTAATGCTGAAGTATATTTCTTGATTTGGTTAGAATCTTTGTTATATAATAATTCTCTTAGAATTGTTTTATTAATTGAAAAATCTTTTTGTCTAATTTGGTTTTGTTTAAACAGGTGTACTATTTCAATATCTTTATTTTTATTTTGAATTTTATCTTGTTCAGTTTTTTTCTGTAAAACCCAGATACAATTATGTTGGCCCTTTGCTCCCTCAAATAGGCGTAAACGTGATAATTCTATATATTGTAGCAAAAAACATTCTTCTAATATATGGGGTTTCAAAAATTTTATTCCAGTTTTTTTAGATTTTGTAATCCAGTAGTTTGTAGTTATGAAGGTTAAAAAACCTCCGGGATTCAACTTTTCTATCCCCATATGAATAAAGTAGTAAAACAAATCCATATTTCCTATAAAA
>JAEOTW010000028.1 GCA_016839655.1 Promethearchaeota archaeon
TGTAGCAATTGTATCGGTTTCTGGAGGTCATGCGGTATTAGCAAGTGACATGTTAAAAAAGTATGGACTTAACGCAGTACGATTTTCACAACAAGAAAAAAGAGATTTGAAAGATCTTATGAATCCAACTGCTCGAGAAATAGCTTCTTTTAATAATCCTATTGATTTAACCGGTTCTGTATTAGATACAGATATTGAGAATATAATTCGATATTTATCTGATCTAGAAAAAATTGAATGCATAATACTTCTTTTACTCCCTTATCCTCCGAATATCTCCTTTCAGATAGGAAGAAGAATTGCTAATGTTGTAGCTTATAAAAAAAAACCTACGGTTTGCTTTATTCCATATGTTCCAAAGTATTCTATGATAATAGAATCATTAGAACTTGCAAGAATACCCGTTTTTCATTCCATTAAGGAAACAGTTCAAGCTGTATCAGCATTAAAAGAAAGAACAAGAGTAGATAATTTAAAGCTTAAAAATTTATTTTGGGAGAAGAAAACTTAAATCTATGATTCTATGTAACATCAATTATTTTATCGATTTCTTCAATTGATTTCATTATATAATTTTTATCTTCGATTATTATATCTATTGCCTTTTGCGGACAGATTTCAACACATCGGCCACATCCTTTACAGTTTTTGCCTATAAAAGCTTTTTTGTTTATTATTTCGATAGCATTGACAAAGCATATATCTTTACATATACCACATCCGATACATTCACTATTCACTTGAATTTTTACTCCAGGCATTTTTTTAATCTTAGATCCTATTTTCGGAGCTATAACTGGAGATATTCGCCATAAACAACAGCAAGGATCGCAATTACATATACTTAATAGCTTTTCTCCTGGTTTAACTCCAAGCCATTGGGCATCTAATTTATTTCTTCCAATCATATGTACTAACCCTGCGTCTTGACACTTTTTTATATGAATTAAAGCTTCTTCTTTAGTAACTAATCTTCCTAATTGTGGATTGATATTTAACACAGCTTCTCCAAGAAAAAGACATCCCAGATCGATTGGGTAATCTTCACATTTCATACTTGATCTACAAATACAGAAATCCATAATCCAATGATTATTCGCTTTATTGATGAAATATTCTAATACTTGAGAGGGTAATACGAACTCACTATATTCTCCCATTGATTTATTAACCTCTATTACTTTATCTTGAGGGAGATAAATAATATCATCGCCTTTAAATAGGAGATCATCAATTACTTTACCTAGGATTGGTAGATTCGTAAGTTTTGCAATAAATTTGACATTTGGAAATGCTTTTTTTAACAATTTTACAAACCACAAAGGACGAGCCATTTGCTATTACCCACTTAATATTTTAATAATTAAAGCTGTTTTTTATTTAGTTTTTATTGAATATATAGTTTTATAACTGATCTCTCAAATAATCAGCACGAAATTGGGATAAATCAAATGATTTAAAATCTCCCATCTCTTTAGTAAATGGTTTAAATAAAAAGCAATAATGTAATTGTTTATTCTTTTTTAATTTATATTCCTCACGAACATCTAATATTCCTATTCTGTCTCCCCCTACTCCCTGTTGTTTGTAGTCGATATTTATTGTTATAGTTTCACGTCTTGGTAATTCATTAATATGTTTTGCTTCTTCTAAATCTTCCATCATATACGGCCAAGCACTAACATTAAGATAAGTAGAGCCAATATCTGCGAAATATAATCCCGATTCATTTTCATTTGTAAATGTCACCCACCTTATATCTGTCCTATTCCCATTTTCTTGTGGTTTGGCATAGTTGTGAATAAATTCTTCAATATTTTTGGAATAGATCCCTATTGGTGCACCAGTTTTTCTATCAAACATTGTTTCATGAGGACCTCTTCCAAACCACGTTATTTTATTAAATTCTTTTGGTATTGACATTTGTATACCAAACCTTATCAAATCCTTTTTTGGTATAAAAGTATTTTTTATTACTAATTCCCCTGTACTATAAATAATGTATATTATTTTTTGGTAAGATTTACCATTTGGGATTTTAAATAATACAGTTATTGAAACTTTATCTTGAGATAATTGTTTAGCAACGACATCCTTTAACTTCCTTTTCTCCACAGCTTTTTTCCATCTATATACTTTCTTTTTAAGTACGGGAATATGTCTTAAAACGTTAATATCATTGTCAATTGGAGCCCTCCATAAATTTGGAATCATTGGAGAAGAGATTAGTTCTTTACCATTCAATTCATAAGATTCAAGGAGACCACTAGTCTTATTAATATTTACTTTAAAATTTTTACTTACAATTGTATAATCTCGTGAGGTGTGGTTCAAATCTAATATTGGTGCTGATTTTTTCTTATGGATTAAAGATTCTGGAATTTCAAATGGAATTTTAAATTGGTCCCAAGCAATAATATGATCTTTTTGAGCCCATTTTGTATCCTTTGATAACAAAAACTTAATAAGTAAATGATATTCTGCATTTGGTTTCAGTTTTGGTTGTGTGTATGGAAGTTTAATTTCTTTAGACTGTCCAGGATTAATTCTTAAAGACGATAAATAACCTTCCTGAATTTTAACCCCATTTTCATTTATTTCCCATTCAATGTTTAAAAAATCTGTTTGTAGAAAATTGAATTTATTATGAATTCTAACAACTGCATTTACTAAATCTATAGGAGAAACCTTAATATTTTGATAGACTTTTCTCACTTCATAAAGAGAGGGATTATACATTCGATCAGGTAAAATAATACCATTGAAACAAAAATTACTCGAATTTGGCTTATCACCATAATCGCCACCATATGCCCAAAACATTTCTCCTTCTTTAGTGAATTTTCTTAATCCTTGATCAACAAAGTCCCATATAAAACCACCAGTACAATGACTATATTTTTCAAATATATCCATATATTCTTGAAAATTCCCCAAACTATTTCCCATAGCATGAGCATATTCACAGAGTAAATGTGGTTTCTCCCTATAGTGCTTTGGTCTAATCGGATGAAGAATACTAAAAATTAAACCTTTATTAGTTTTTCCAAATCTTTCTAAGACGTTTGATGTTGTATACATTGTACTAAAAACGTCAGAAAGTTTCACTTTAAAATCTCTATCATAATGAATTGGCCTTGTTTTATCTATCTTAAGAGTAGCTTCTTTCATTTTCAGAAAATTTCTTCCAAATCCTGCTTCATTTCCTAAGGACCACATAAAAATACATGGATGGTTCTTATCTCTTTCAACCATACTAACCATTCTATCAATCACTGATTTTGTCCACTTTGGATCACTTTTAGGTAATTTTCTTCGTAATCCATGAGATTCAACATTAGCTTCATCAATAACATAAATCCCATATTCATCACATAAATCATACCATTTTGGATGGTTTGGATAATGACTCGTTCTAACAGCATTTATGTTATTTTGTTTTAAAATTTTAATATCCTCAACCATTCTTGAAAATGGAATTGCTCGTCCATGATCTGGATCATGTTCATGTCTATTAACTCCTTTAAGAATAATTGAAACACCATTGATGTAGATTTGGCTATTTTTAATTTCTATTTTGCGAAATCCAAATTTACATTGTTCTACTTCTAAGATCTCATTATTTGGGCCTTTTAAAAATAATATTATATTATAAAGATTAGGAGTTTCTGCAGACCATTTTAGTGGATTATCCACCACTTTCTCAAATTCTATAACATATTCTTTATTGCTTCCTAGATTAAAGGATTTTGTTGTTAGAGGATCAACACCATAAGTATTATTAGTTTTATCTAAAATTTTCAACTCTATAGTGTAATTATCAAATTGCCTTTCTCCATAATTCTGAATCTTAACTTTAACGTTTAAATTAGCATCTTTGTAGTTATCATCAAGATTGCAAAAAACAAAAAAATCACGAATGTGAATTGGGGAAGTAGAAAATAGAAAGACATCTCTAAAAATTCCACTAAATCGCCACATATCTTGATCTTCAAGATAACTGCCATCTGACCATCGGTAAACCTCTACAGCAAGAAAGTTTTTTCCTTTATTTATATATTTAGTAATATTGAATTCTGCAGGCGTCATAGAGCCTTGACTATATCCAACTCGTTTTCCATTCACCCATAAATAAAAAGCCGACTTTACCCCTGCAAAATGAATAAATATTTCTTTATTATTCCAGATTTCTGGTATATTAAATACTGTTCTATAAGAACCGACAGGATTATATTCATGATCAATGCTAGGAATCCTCTTCCTTTTAATACTATAGGGATATTTACTATCAGTATAAATTGGAATTCCATAACCTTGCAACTGCCAGTTACTGGGAACAGAAATCTCATCCCACTCCTTTACATCATAATCAACCTTATAGAAATTAATAGGACGCTCAGAAGGCTTATTAACCCAATTAAATTTCCATTTACCATTAAGTGTTTTATAATATTTAGAAGTTTCATACTTTCCTGTTAAAACGGAATTTAAATCATGATAGGGAACGAATGTATTATGAGGAGGCTCCTTATTTTCACCTATCATCTCAGAATTTTCCCAATCACACTTTTTTTCCAAGAAATTCCCCATATTACCCTTTTTTATTAATTTTAATTCTATAAAGAAACTAAAAGGAATAAACTTTATACTTTTAAATAGGATTAAAATTAAAATAAGATTAAGAAATATCCTAAGTTTCTAAATTGATTTATTATGGATGTAAATATTGATTTATTAAAAGAATTAGAACTCACAATTAATACAGTAAATCCTGAAAGGGGTAAAATACCTATAAATATTCTCGGTTATGGAGAAATTACTTTAGTCTTTGAAATTGTTAATGATGAACATAATTATGCCTACAAGAGGTTACCTATTTTTGAAACGCGTAGACAAGCTGAAAAACACGAACAAATTTTCCGAGAGTATAATAGATTTCTAAATGAAGAAATAAAAATTAAAACACCACCACTTGAGATTGCGTGGTTTGAAACTGATGAAGGAAAAATCATATTTTACGCAATACAAGAAAAAATTCCATCTGAATCAGTTGGTAATAAAGTAATTCATCAAGCCACACAAAAAGAAGTTGAAATTTTAATACTTAAAGCATTAAAAGAGATGAAAAAAGTCTGGACTTTTAATAGAGAAAATCATATTTTTGATGTTGGATTAGATGGTCAAATTTCAAACTTTGCAGTTATTGATTATAATCCTAATAATCCTCAAATAAATGATAATTCTCAACTAATTTATATTGATACAGTTCCACCATTTTATCGTAAAAATGGATCGGAGGCAATGGAAATAGAGTTATTAACAAAAAGTATGCCAAGTTTCATAAGAGGGCTATTAAAACTAATTTTTCTTCAAGATCTAATTGATAGATATTATGATTGGAGGTTAGTTATTGTAGATCTTGTAGCCAATTTCTTTAAAGAACAAAAACCAGAGCTGATTCAACCATTGATAAAAATTGTTAATAATTTTTTGAAGGAAGAAGCAAGTGATTTTGAGATAAAACATTTAACTTTTGAAGAAGTTCAGAAATATTATAAATCTGATAAATTTATTTGGGTCCTCTACCAAAGGATGAGATTATTTGATAGATTTATCAAGACTAAATTATTGAGAAAAAAATATGATTATTATCTTCCAGGCAACATTGAAAGATAATAATAAGTAAATCTTTCTATTTGTCTTTTTTATTACTCCACTTTTTTCTACAAGATTCAGAACAGAAAACGTGCATAGTTGTAGGCTCGATTGGGTCAAACTCTTGAATTTTTGCTCCTCCAATTATTTCTTTTCCGCATTCTTGACATTTAACTTTAGCCATTTTCCACCACTATTATATTTTTTAATAATAAAGTAAATTGTATTTTAATAAATATTGAGATTGACAAAAATACAAATATAATAGTATAATCAAATAAATCAAATATTAATTAGTATAGGATAATTACATGACTTATAAACCTAAAATTCTTTTAACCTCAAATGTATTCACGGATAAGGAAATTGGCTCGAATGAAAAAATCTCCTTAGATTTACGAAATGAAATTAAAAATTTATGGAATTCTTTAGAAAAAGTCGCCAATGTAGAAGTATTTAATGGTAGATTCCCTTCAGAGGCAAAAATCAAGAATGAAGTTAAGAAATTTAATCCAGATATTCTTGGTTGTCATCTAAGTCACACCATATCTGCGGAAGTTTTAAATAATTCTCATATTTTTGTTATTGCTACTTCGACGGCAGGTTACAATCATATACATAGAAATGAAGAAGACGACATATTAATAACCCATACACCAGGTGTTCTTCAGGAGACAGTGGCAGATTATACTGTCGCTCTAATTATGGCAAATTTGAGGAATTTGCTCGAGCTCCATAATTATGTCTGGAATGGAAGCTGGACACCTAATGATAAATGGGATTTAGATCAATCACTTTCTTCCATAATAAGTGAAAAAATCCTTGGTATTGTAGGAATGGGTGAAATTGGAAAGAGTGTAGTGTCTAAACTATACCCTTGGGGCGTTAAAATCCTTTATAATGATATTAATCAAAAGATAGATTTTGAAGAGGATTATCCATTTATAGAATTTAAAGAAAAAATTGAAGAACTTTTTAGAGATTCAGATATAGTTAGTATTCATGTGCCTTTAAATAAGGAAACTGAAAATTTAATAGACAAAAACTTACTTAAATTAATGAAAAAAGACTCTTTACTTATAAATACGGCGCGGGGAGGCGTTTTAGATTTAGAAGCCTTAATAAGTATGTTAGAAAATAAAGAAATTCAAATTAATATCGCTTTTGATGTATTTCCGCAAGAACCTATTGATTCTAAAACTCTTGTACGATTGAGAAAAATAAAATCAACTCAACCAAATATAAGAATGATTTTACTTCCTCATAATGCATCTGCTGATGCAAATACACGTGCTAAGATGAATATCCTCTTTTTGAAAGACTTAATTAAAATTATAAAATCTTCAACAATAGAAGATTTAAATGAAGTACATATTATTCCAGAACATAAAATTCTATTAAAAGAAAAAAATTGGAGAATATATAATTATTGGGGAAAGAAATGATAAGATCATTTATTGCTATTGAATTAAAAGATTCAGATACAATTGAAAAAATTAAAAGATTTACTCAAAGATTGAAGCAAAATCAACCAAAAATGAAGATTGTTGAACCAGAAAATCTTCATATTACAATGAAATTTTTAGGAAATATACCTGAATCATTAGCACCTAAGATTTATGCGATTTTGCAAGAAGAAGTTAATCAAAAATTGTTTCAAGGGAAGAATTTGAAATTTTACTTGAAGGGTGTGGGACAATTTAATAAGTTTTCAGTTCTATGGATCAAAATAATAGGTGATATACAATTCTTACAAAATATTAAAGATTCTGCGGAAGAGTGTCTATTTGATAAATTAAAAATAGAGCGTGATAAGAGAACTAAGTTTAAACCTCATCTAACTATAGGGAGACTTAAAAAAGATAAAATAAATTATAAAACTTTTGATACACTTAAGAATTTAATTAACGAGAATAAAAGTTTGGAATTTGGAGTGTTTAATATTAGTATGGTGAAATTAAAAAGATCACAGCTAACTCCAAGTGGTCCAATCTATTCTGACTTGGTTTATTAAATGGAGCAAAAAAGACCTATAAAAGCAATCGTCTGGGACCTAGATGGGACATTGATTCACTTCAAAATTGATTATTTAAGAGCACGAAGAATCGCTATAAATATATTAAAAAATTATGGAGTTCCTAAACGTCTCCTTACAGTTAATATTTCTATTTTGGAAAATATGAAATCAGCGAGAGAATATTTTGAAAAGGATGGTTTAAATAAGGAAAAAATAGATGTTATTATAGAAGAAGTAGATTTAGAAATTAGGAAAATAGAATATGAAGCAGCTCTTAATGCTACGATTATTGATGGAATAGATCAAGTATTAGATTATGCTAAAAATAAAAATCTAAAACAAGCTATTTTTACATTTAATACTAAAAGAAATGCTGAGATTTCTCTTAAAACGGTGAATTTGTTACAATATTTCAAAATAATTCTTGGAAGAGATAACATAGTGAATCTAAAACCTCATCCTGATCATTTAATTCAAATCTGTAACCAATTAAATGTAAAACCTAATGAAATATTAGTAATTGGAGATAATATTCGTGATATCGAGGCGGCAATCAATGTTGGTGCTTATTCAATAGCTATTCTTACTAATTTAGCTAATGTTGAAACGCTCCAAAAAGCAAATAAACTAATTAAAACAAATGAAATACCTCAAGAATTAATTAAAGAAATTGAGAAACTTTTATAAATTAACAAATGAAATTATAAAGTATCTACTATACTATTGTTGAATAATTACATTCTAGAGTTTAAATTAAAATAATGAAAGTAGAATATTATTTAGATATTTTAAAACCACATATGCCTGGAGTGGACTTAGTAGCTCGCACATTAATGAAAATTAATGGAGTTTCAAAAGTTCGCATTAAGGTTGATGAATTAGATCAAAAAACAGCATCTTTACATGTAAATGTTGAAGGGATCAATATTTCACTTGATGAAATTACAGAAGTTTTAGGAACAATGAACTGTGCACTCCACTCTGTTGATGAAGTTATTGTTGAAGAGAAAGACTAGCCTTTAAATCTGCCAAATCATCAAATAGGAGATTCATTAAGATCAATTTCTTGTAAGAAGCTTGTTTTTCTATAATAAACAATTTTTTAATATTTTTTTTTATTGTATGATTAACCAAAAAAATAAAAACAAGTTCTACTCATTTTTATCTAAATAAAAGAAATTTTATTGAGATGGAAGATCCGAGCATAATCAAAGTCATTCAAGACAAAGGTGAAATCAATGATGAATTAGATTATGCCTTAATGAATTATTTAATTCAAAATCGAGGGCCTGGTTATACTGCTTGTCAACCCTCTTTAGTGGAAATTGAAGGGGGTAAGCAAGCTATTAAAATGAACATAGATCATACTTTTGTTGATAAGGATAACCAATTAATGGGCTTAGGTATTGTTGGCAAGATCTACATCGAAGTTGAATCCCTTCAAGTGATTTATTGCACACCCTTAGAAGATTTAGAAAGTAATATAAAAGTATTAAAATCCGCAGGAATTGAACCTCAACCTCGACCACGTGGTAAGTATTGATTTTCACTTGTTTCAAACTTGATATGAGTAAAAAGAAATATTTCCTTGGAAAATAATATAAAATTCACTTCATTCTTATCATTACTGAATTATTATGTCAAGCAAAGAGAGTAAAATCAAGCAATTAATACAAGATTATTTGTTAGATGAAGGATTGTTACGAGAAAAAATTACTGACTCAAAAGTAGAATTTGGTTTTCAATTCATATTCCCTCCTGGAAAAGATCCATTGGGACGACAAGTTGGGAGGAGTATGGTAGTGTTTCGACCAAAGAGAAAAAATATAATAATTGTGAGTTTAGGAATCCAAATTTCAGATCCACATGTAAAAGTTTTAGATTCTTTAGAAAAAAATAGAAAAATGAGCTATTTTATGGATTTAAGAAAATCCTTTCTTTTGAGAGACGTTTTTTTTCGAATTGATATAAAAAATAATCGATATGAAATAATGGATCAATATTTTCTTGATAAAGAAGGAAATTTATCAAAGAATTCTTTTTTCAAAATCGTTCGTAAGGTTTTTAATTGTGCAGCTTACAGTAATATCATCCTATCAGAATATTGTGCCGGAAAAATAAAACCAGAAGATTTATTGAAATCTAAAGAATTCGATTCAGATTCTAACTTTTCCTTATATTCATAATTAAAGTTTTAAATCTTTTGGTGAGAAAAATCTTTAAAAAATGGCTACAAGCCCTTGGAAAATTAGATTATGTTCAGGGAAAGGCAAGACCAAATGTCGATTGCATTCTTTGTGCAGTGAGGGACAATGATGAAAGAGTTACATCCCTAAAAATATATGAAGACAATATTTGTTTTGTAGTTCTCAATCTTTATCCATACAATCCTGCCCACTTAATGGTCGCAACCTCCCAACATAAAACAAGATTCCTCGAACTTACCAAATCTGAGATTCTCCACATATTTCGAACAATTCAAGGCTTACAATTATTATTAAATGATTTATATAACCCAAAAGGTTATAACATAGGCATGAATCAAGGAAAAGATGCAGGAGGTAGTATTGAGCATTTACATTTTCACATTGTCCCGAGATATGGCTCAGAACTTGGATTTATAGATATAATAGCTGAAACTCGTATATTACCAGAAGGATTAGGAGCGGTAAAAAAGAAATTGGAAACGAATATTAACAAATATCTGACTAAAGAATTCTTTGAGAATTATTAAAATCAAATAAAAAGGAAAAAAAAAACTTAATTAAGAATATCTGAAATGTTTATCTTGTGGCATTTCGAATATCTGCTGCGGTTACTCGCTTACGTTTATCAGCTTTGCAAACTTTAATAGCTTCTTTAGTTGCTGTAGCCGCACTCTTTTCAAGGAAATCAATTAATTTATCTAAAGCTTCTGCTGCTACGAGATCTGCTCCCTCTTTTTTCATCAAGCGCCTTATTGGAGCCTTTGCAATATATCCTTCAGATTTCTTAGCAGGTGCTTTCTTTTTAGCCATATTTATTCCTCCACTCTTTATTTAGTTTATTTTAGTTTATATTTTAAATGTTAATTAAGTATAACTACACATTTCTATTATATAAATGTTATGATTGGAATCAATATAACTATGAAAGAGCAATAAGAGATCATATGGAATCGAAAATGAGATCGTTTTATTAATTTGATATTAATTTTTCCGACTAAAAACGATTTTTAATTTTTATTAAATAAAGCCATAGATTCTTTATTTTTTGAATTTTTACTATTATTAATAATCCAATTGATCCAGTTGATAATTTATTAATCGTTAATTAAATTGTGTTAAAATTTTAATGAATTGAGAATTAAAAAAATTAGATATTTGAACTCCTAAAGCCTTGAATTCTAATTTTTCTCAATTTTCACTGTTATTAAATAAATCAGTAAGGATTTATATGAAAAATTATTGTAGAACAATTTTTTTTATTCTTTTTTTAATATATTAACACTAAATAAAGAATTAAAAATTGTATAGATTCCTCAAAACTTAAAACATTGAAATTTTATGATTTTTTCAAATATAAAAATTAAAATACTTTATGTTGAATTAGAGTATTAAAAAAAATAGATTTGTTCTATAATTTTTAATTAGTTATGTCGGAATTGAAAAAGATGGATGATCCCGAAATTGAAGTAGCACTTCAATCCTTGGGTTTTACTAAAAATGACTCTAAAGTTTTATTGACATTATGCAAGTTCAAGATCCTAAGCCCTGCAGATATTGCTAAATATTCGAGTGTAGATCGAGCAAGAGTATATGATTCATTAAATAGGTTAATAGAAAAGGGATTTATTCAAAAGGAGCCAATTAAAAGAGGAGCAAATTACCAAGTTATTCCGATAGAAAGAATTTTTAAGGTAATCCGTGAAGAATATAAAGAAAAAATTGAGGAAACCTTATCACTAGAAAAAATAATTGGCGATTTAGAAATCGACAAAGAAGAATCTGAACCAAGAGTCTGGTCAATAAATTCTAGATCAAAAATCCGGAAAAAAGTTAAAGAATTAATAAATTCTGCGAGTGAAAGAATATTCTTTATCATCACCCCAGATTTACTAATGCAAGAATTAGGTGGATATGACTGGGTTTTAAAGGAAATTTGGAACAAGAAATTTTCTTCTGAAATTCAAATTGTAATTGCCTTAAAGTATTATGAAATTTTAAAAGAAGAGATTAAAAAATTGTTGAAAATCTCGGTAAGAATTCATTCAATTGAAGGAGATAATGTTATTCCGTTTGGATTATTAATTACGGATAATCAATTTTTACTTACAACATTAGATAGTGTCAGAGAGGCACCAGAATATACTTCAGGGTTATGGTTAGAAAACGGTACTCCCAGACAACTTGTAGGATATGAACATTTATTCAAACATTTTATTACAAGCGAATGTAAATTAATACAACTAACACCACCGAAAAAACTCTAGATTAAATTCCTTAATTTAATTAAAAATAAATATTAAAAAAAAATATATAATTTAAAGTCAAAAACACAATTTTAATTTACTTTCAAGAAAATAGGGGAAAAGCACTATGTCTTATCGCGGAAAGGTTATATTACTCGGAGATGCCGGTGTTGGTAAAACTAGCCTGTTAGCTCAATATGTTGATGGCCATTTTAGTGAAGACTATCATCAAACCACAGGAGCAAATTTTCTAATAAAAGAAATTGATTTAACTAAGATTTTAGATCAATTGGATATAAAAAACCCAAAATTAAAAAAAGATATTAGAGACAAAGGCTTTAAACTTTATTTTTGGGATATTGGAGGGCAAACAGACAAATTATGGGCAAATGAATATTATTTTGTTCAAGCAGTTGGAGCGATGGTTATTTTTTCATTAGATAAAGTATCTTCCTTTGAACAAATTGATTTTTGGATAAATAAATTGAAAGAATTAAGTGGAGATGTACCATACGTTATAGTGGGAAATAAAAGAGATTTACAAATAAAAGTTGATAAAGAATTAATCCAAGATAAAATAAAAATTGTTGGAGCAAAATATTTTGAAACTTCAGCAAAACTGAACGAGAACGTGAATGAAGCATTCGAGAGCTTATCAGTTCAGATTTTAAATACTTTTAAATGAACTCTAAATAATCTTAAATTCTAAAACTCATTTTTGACCATAATACTTCCACTTTTATTTAGTTTCAAGATTAAATCAATACAAATTATGAGTATTTTATTAATCCCTGTTGCTCCGTTAAAAAGAACTAAATCTCGTCTTAGAGATTGTTTTTCTAATAAACAGCTTAAAGATCTGACTATCGCTATGTTTAAAGATCTTTGTAAGACATTGAAAAATGTTACTTGTTTCGATCAAATGATTGTATACTGCAACACTCCTGAGATATTGGAACTTGCTCAAGATAATGATTTAACTGGGATCAAAGAGGAACTATCTTCTCCTCGTAAATCATTTGATGAAGTCATAGAAGATCTGAATACAATTGCGATAAATAAATTTGATGCAAAACAAACAGTGTTTTCATTTTTGGATTTAATATTAATTTCCTCAGAAAATTTCTATGAAATTAATCAATTAATTAAAGAGAACCAATTAGTTGTATGTCCTGCTATTCATTCCGCAGGGATTTCTATTTTTGGGCGTAATCCTCCTAACATTATTTCCTCTTTTTTTTCAGACCCAAATATACCCTCACTAGTTGCTCTACTTAATAATGCTTCTCAGAAGGGTGTAGATAAAATAGCAGTATATGATTCTTTTAGAGCAGGATTTGATATTGATATAAAACATGATTTAGTTTTAGGATATGAATATTTAAAAATCCTTAATTTGAGGGATACAAATGTGTTCAAATTCCTTCAAAATAATTTAAAATTAGCTCTCAAAAAGACCAATGCAAATAATAATCGAAGTTTTAAAATTACAAAAAGAAAATTATGATTTAGAATGAAAATGTTATATTTATCTTAACTTTCTCATTTAATACTTCTTCAACTAGAGTCTGGAACTCTTCTCTCTCGGTTTTAAGAGCACTGAGGTATCTAGTATAATCTTTATTCTTTCGATTAAAATCAGCCTCAATATGTTCGAGTTTTATAGTATTTGAAGAAATTTGATTCTTTATTTCTTCTAATTTCTCTGCTAATCCATGATCCTTTATTTTTTTTTCGACCTCTTTTATGTTTTCTCTTATTTGCAAATATTCTTCAATATTCGCCTGTAAATGCTTCTCATCAAAAATAGCATTAATTTGGTCAATAGTTTTTTCTTTTGTTTCAGTTTTTAAATTTAATTTATTTTCTTCTAATACATGACGTAATTGGACCATAAGAGCTGTAAATTTAGGTAAATCTTTTCGTTCATTAATTAGCATTTTTATTGGATTTTTAAGAAAATCTCTCATATAATTCAAATCAATATTTGGAATGTGAATTGAATCTTTTTCTAATTCAAACTTTAGTTTCTTTAATGCTTTTTTAAATCCGATTTCGTCATTAATTTTTAATTGTAATTGAAACAATTTGTCTTTTTCAGCTTCTAATTCTTTAAAAAGAGCATTTTGTTCGATCTTTATCAATTCTGAATTTAAATCTTCTTGATTTTTATTCCGTTCCTTCAAGGCTTCTCCAAAATTATCTAAGTCTATCTTAGCATGTTCAATATTATCTTTAAGATGAAAGATTTTTGGCAATTTCTTTAGTAAATATTCTGCTTCTTTCACATTTGTATATTTTCTCCTCATGAATTCATCTAATTGCACTTGTTTTTTCGTTAGTTTTCGAGTGATATAATTTAACTCTTTAAGTTCTGCTTGTACTTCTTTATGAAACTTTGGTAATGATTTTCTAGCAATTTCATTAATGCTAGTAAATAGTTTCTTAACTGAATTGAGTAATTTTAGAATGTTATCGTAATTTAATTCTTCTTCAGGAATTTCAATTTCATCAATTTCTTTTCTTATGCGATCGGAAAAGAAATTCAAGGATCTTTGAGCTTTTTGATCAATCTTTTCTTTTCCAGTTTCTATGAAATGATCTAAACATACTTTTATTTCGATTAAATTCTCTCTAACTTCATGGATTAGTTTCTTGGTAACTTTTCTAATTTTAAAAAATTGAGCATTTACCCGTTGTTTATAGAAATCTTCAAAATCTTCAAGATCTTGTGCTATCATTTTATATTCTATTAGTTTTTATTTTAATGGTTTAATAATCTTTTTACCATTCATATATTTCTGAAGTACTTCTGGAATTGTTATTGAATGGTCTTTATTCTGATAATTTTCAAGAATGCAACAAATTGTACGTTCAGTTGCTATTGCAGTTGAATTTAAAGTATGTAATATTTCTTTTGCTTGTTGTGAACCAACTTTTCCCATCCGAATTTTTAACTTTCTTGCTTGGTAATCCAAACAATTGCTGCATGAAACCAGTTCACGATATGTTTTTGACGCTGGGAACCACGCTTCTAAATCATATTTTTTAGCAGCATTATCATTTAATTCTCCAGAAGCGATGTTTGCTATTCTGTATGGTATTTTTAAATCTTTATAAAGTTCTTCAGAATTAGTAATTAATTCTTCAAAATGATTCCATGAATCTTCAGGTTTACTGAATATAAATTGTTCTACTTTTTCAAACCGATGAACTCTGAATATTCCTAATGTGTCTTTTCCATGTGATCCTGCTTCTCTTCTAAAGCATGATGAAATTCCAGCATATTTTATAGGTAATCTATTAGGTTCAATAATTTCATCATAATGATATGCTGCGATAGTTTGTTCGGAAGTCGCAATCATATATAGATCTTCATCTTGAATTTTATAGAGTTGCTCTTCAAAGTCTGCCAATTCTGCAGCAGCCTTCATTACTTCATGTTTAGTGAAAAAAGGAGTCCACATTGGAATGTAATTTTTGTTTATTAATCTCTCTAAAGCAAATTTCAAAAGAGCTAAATTAAGAAGAACCAGATCTCCTTTTAAATAGAAAAATCTTGATCCCACAATTTCTGAAGCTTTTTTAGTATCGACTCCCCCAATTTTGGTGACTAAGTCGACGTGAGAAAGAGGTTTGAAATCAAATTTTGGATTACTCCCCACTGTCCGAAGAATCTCATTATCCTCCTCAGTTTCACCTCTAGGAACAGATTCATGTAGAATATTCCCTACCATATATCGATATTTTTCTCTTTGTTCTAAATATTCTGTTCTTAGTTTTTCTAACTCATCAATTTTTTCCTTAATTCTTTTTGAGTCTGATATAGATTCATCAGCTTTCTTAGTATCACCAGCTTTTTTATATTCTCCAATTTTAAGAGAAATTTCATTCCGTCTTTTTCTTAATTCTTCAATCTCTTGTAAAGCAGATCTCCACTTTTTATCAAAATCTAATACCTTTTCTGCAATTGAAGAATCCTTAAACCTTTTTTCCTCTGATTTAATTATATCATCTAATTTATTTCTGAATAGTTCAATGTCAAGCAAAATTTAGCTCCTTAGATATAACTTGAAAATTATGATATAAGATTAATAAATTATTATTTTATTAAAATGTGAAATTGATTCAAAAATATTGTTATAAAAATTAATATTATTCATGCTGAATCCGATCATTAATGGTGGAACGAGCAAGAGCTGTTTTAATCTTTCCTTTATCATAACCTACCATATCAATAATCCTTATTATTTTAATTCTTCGGCTTTTACCTTTCAGACCCTCTTCGAGCATGAACTCCTTTGCAAAATCTTCTTTCTTTTTTTCTTCTATCTCTGACATATTATTAAATAATTATTTTTTCAATAAAAAATTCACGAGACCTCCATTAAAGGATTTTTTGAAAATTAAATGATTAAGAGATATAACAAAAGAAAATAATTCATACCACTTATTGAACCCTAATCAGAAAAAATAAATTATTTCCTTAATTTCAAAACTCAATTAATTTAGTACAAAATTGCAAACTAACTAAAAAATTGTGGTGACATTATACAAAAAGGTGAAAATGATGTCTGATACACAGACCATGGATGAACCGAGAATTGGAGTTTATGTATGCGAGTGAGGCGTGAATATTAAAGCTTCTGTTGATTGTGATGCAGTTAGAGATGCCATAGAAAACTTACCAAATGTAGTTATATCTAGAGTTAACTCATTTACATGTTCTGATCCAGGACAAAATTCAATAAAAAATGATATTTTGGAGCAAGATCTGAACAGAGTAGTAGTAGCTGCTTGTACGCCAAAAATTCATGAACCAACTTATCGAGCAGTATTAATTGAAGCTGGTTTAAGCCCTTATTATTTTCAAATGGTAAATTTAAGAGAACACTGTTCTTTTGTCCATAGAGATGATAAAAAAAAGGCAACTGAGAAAGCAATAAGGTTGGTTAAAGCTGGGATTAATCGTGCTCGAGAATTAGAAAACATTCCTCGAAAAGAAATTCCTGCTGAAAAAGCTGTACTTGTTATAGGTGCGGGTATTGCGGGTATGAATGCGGCTTTAGACTTAGCTAATCAAGGAATTCCAGTATATTTAGTTGAAAAAGAAGCCACTATTGGTGGTAAAATGGCACAATTAGATAGAATTTATCCAACTGATGATTGTGGGATATGAGTTCTGGCACCGATAATGGTAAATGCATCAAAACATCCAAATATAAATTTATACA
>JAEOTW010000029.1 GCA_016839655.1 Promethearchaeota archaeon
AGTTAGTGAGGAACGAATAGAATTATGCAGAGACACGGGAAAGTCGATAATGAACTTAATTGAAAAAAGAATAAGGGCTTTAGATATAATCACTCATGATTCAATTGAAAATGCAATTAAGGTTGCACTATCATTTGGTGGTTCTACTAATATGGTACTACATTTATGTGCGTTATCACATGAATTAGGTGGTAATCTAAACCATTTTGATTTTGATAGAATTAGCAAAACAGTTCCTCTACTAGCCAAATTCAAACCCGCATCAGAATATAATCTCTCAGAGTTTCATGAAGCTGGTGGTGTAAAAGTTTTAATGAAAAAATTATCAAAACTTTTAAATTTATCAACAAAAACAGTTCTGGGTTTAACTCTTAAAGATTATCTTAAAAATATAGAATTTGAAGATTTCCAGATTATAAGGAACTTAGAAGATCCTATCTCAAGTGAAGGAGCGATTGCAGTATTAAAAGGAAATTTAGCACCTGAAGGTGCTATAATAAAACAAAGTGCTGTTGATCCCAAAATGAGATATCATAAGGGTCCTGCTAAAGTCTTTGAATGTGAAGAAGACTTGAA
Organism: Promethearchaeota archaeon; assembly: GCA_016839655.1. Next base: position 577 of record JAEOTW010000029.1, read on the forward strand.
AGATGCTTTAATATCAAATATTATTGAAAAAGGGGATGTATTAGTGATACGTTATGAAGGACCTAAGGGTTCTCCAGGGATGAGAGAATTGTCAATTCCGGCAGCAATTTTAATTGGTATGGGTTTGGGTGATTCAGTAGCAATGATAACGGATGGAAGATACTCTGGAGCTACGAGAGGTCCTTGTATAGGGCATGTTTGTCCTGAAGCAATTGAGGGTGGCCCAATTGCAATTGTTCAAAATGGTGATATAATAGAAATTGATCTTGATAATCGAAAATTAGACTTATTAATCCCTCAAGCAGAAATAGAGACCCGTTTAAACATGTGGGAAAAACCTGAAGTAAAGTTTAAAACGGGTTATTTAGGCATTTATAGAAAAATCGTAAGCTCAGCAAAGTATGGAGCATATCTACAATAAATTGTTAAATTATGATTGATGAAACGCGTATATTAAAAAATTTAAAAGAATTTTCTTTTCCAAGGTTATCTGGAACTGACTTTGAGAAGAAATCGTTCATAATTGCTAAAAAGAAGATAGAAGATCTAAGTTTTTCACCAATAGTTCAACAATTTTCTTTTAGTATTTTCTATTCAAGAATTTATCCTAAAGTTGCTTTAACATTACTAAGTTGGCTTCTTATGGTTTTAGTTTTGAATTTTAATTTAGTTTTCAATGTAGTTAATCTATTTTTGATATTCATTTTAATTTTGATTCTAATTATATATACTCGGAATCCAGAGACAATTAAAGTACAGCATGAATATCATTCTCAGAATTTATTTGTGAAACTATCATCTCAGGCTAAGAATGGAAGCTCAGATTATAATATTTTCCTACTTTCACATTTAGATTCAAAAGGACAGACATTCTCGATAAAAATTCGCATCCAGTTGTATTATATATGGATTATTACTTTTTTCTTAGGTCTTTTAATTACAATCCTAAATTCTATTTTCTTAACTGAAGATTTCTTATTAATAGATATATTCGCAATTTTGATCATAAGTATTAATTTTGGAGCTACTGTTGTAATTTGGATAAATACAACTAATAATAAATCTAAAGGAGCTATAGATAATGCTTCTGGAATATCATGTGTTTTAGAACTGCTACATTATTATTCAAATCCAAAAAATATGCTCAATAATTATGATTTGTGGTTTGTGTTTACCGGCGCAGAAGAATCTGGGACTATGGGTGTAAGAAATTTTTATAATAATATTAAAGATTTTGATAGAGATAAGACTTTCATAATCAACTTTGACTCTATCGCTAAAAAAGTAAATCTATGGGATCATGGTCTACTTAATAATAAAAATTATAAATCTTTTAATTATATTTTAGAAAATAAAGATATAATGAGTTTAGAGAAGAAAACACATAGGTTTTACATTGGTACATATAGTGATGGATTATTTCTATTAAATAAGAGATTCAAAGGACTTGGTAATGGAGACAAAAGCACTTATAATTATGTTCATTCTGAAAAAGATGATCTGGATAAAATTGATATAAATGTATTGAAGAAACTCTGCCAATTTTATACAGTCCTATTAAATGAAGTTGATATTAATTTAAATAAACAATAATAGAGTGCTGATTAGTTATCCAGTATAATAATAAGGATTTAGGAATAGTTATTACTCCTCCTAATACTGTAGAATATATTATATCAAGATTAGGAAGAATTCAAGAAGATCACAAAATTATGGACCCGTGTGCAGGACCTGGCATTTTTATAAAGAAGTTACTAGAATCTGGAATTAATAAAAATCAAATATTTGCTTATGATATAAATTCAAACTTTAAAAGCGAAATAGAAAAATTAGGTCTTTTCTTTAAGGAGCAAGATACACTTCTAGCTTTATATCCTGACTCATATAATGAATTTGATTTTATTGTGGGCAATCCACCATATTTAAACAAGGCAAGTAAATATGTTCGTAAAAACAAAGCAAAACTACGAAAAATATATGGGAAAATAAATGCTCATGAAACATATGCAATGTTTATTGTTAATAGTATTTGGAGATTAAAAGATGGAGGAAAACTTGGTTTTATCACCAGCGATTCGTTCTTAACTCTAAGTACCCATAAAAAGCTAAGAAGATTTATCCTTAATACCTGTAAAATTAACGAGATTCTTTTAGCACCAAAAAATTTGTTTTCTAATCAAAATGTAAGTACAAGCCCTGCAATTATAATTTTAACAAAATGTTCTGGTCAGAAAAATAAAGTTAACAGAGATAATAATTTAATGAGGATAATTCCTCGAATAAATAATGAGGAAGACTACCAATCTCCTCCAAATGTTAATCAAATAAAGCAATTCAAGTATAATTTTTTACCATTTAACATTTTTTACACCGATGTTGATGAAAAAGTTATTGAATTATTTGAAAAAGCTCCTAAATTAGAAGAATACTTAAAGGGTTTTATAGGAATGCACACACATAATAATAGAAAATACATTGCTGCTATTGAGGGCACAGAACTAGCTGAGTTGTTTAATAATAGAAACATGAAGATTAATGATTCGCAAAATAAATTCAAAATTATTAAGAGATCGGGTTTAGAAAACATTAAATGGAAACCTTATTTAAAACGAGGTGGCGCCGACCAGTATTATCGACCAATCATGGAAGCCTTAGATTGGAGTGAGGAAGCTATAAAAATTTATGATATTCCAAAAAATGTACCGTTTGAAGAAGAAGGGATAATAATAAGCGGAGTAAGTTCAAGATTAGCAGCACGTTATATGCCAAGGGGATGCTATTGGGATTCTAATAAAGCAATTGGATTTATAATTAAAAGTAAATTTGTTTCAATTGGCTATATGTTAGGTTTGCTTAATAGCTCGTTATATAATTACCTTGCCAAGGGAATTATCAATAATACTAGTAGTATCCAAATTACTGGAATCCATGCCATCCCTTTTATAGAACCCGAAAAGGAAATTAAAGAAACAGTAGAAAAATTAGTGGAAACAATTATTAAATGTAAAGAAAAAAACTCTAAGTATGATTATAATAAAGAGCAGAAAGTAATTGATGATACTATTTTTGATTTTTATGCTAGAAAATTTAACCTTCCTAACAATTTAAAGAAAGTTTTAGATGATAAATATTCAATTTATCAGAATTAGAGCTTTTCTCCTTTACTTTCTTGCTCATATTTCTTTCTTCGGTCTTCTATATACTCTGGTATTGGAACATCCCACCAACCCACAGCGGGAGATCCTGTATAGGGATATTCCCTTTGAACTTCAATTTCTATTACTGCTGGTTTTCCTGATTTAGCAGCTCTTTCAAGTGTAGGAATAATCTCTTTTTTGCCAGAAATTTTTTCAGAATAACACCCAAATGCTTCACCGATTTTAGCAAAATCAGGAGAATATGTTTTTCCCTTAATATCTTGAAAAGCTGTACCATAAGCCCTATCCTCTCCAAACGCAGCTTGTTGTAAGTCCTTAATTGCAATCCAACCATGATTATTAAGAACAATAAAGAAGATATTATCTAATCCGAGTTGGACTGCCATAGATAATTCTGATATAGTCATCATAAAATCTCCATCTCCAACAAGCGCAACAACTTGTCTATTAGGTTTTCCAATATCAATTGACCCCAATTTAGCTCCAATTGCTGCAGGAACACAATATCCCATTGTTGAGAATCCTCCAGCGGTAAGACATGTGTTAGGTTCATAAAACACTAATTCTTGAAGCATCTGAGCTTGCACATTTCCAGAACTAGTTACTATTACAGCATCTCTGTCAAAAAAGTTTCTTACTTCTCTTAAAACTGTAGATATCATAACAGGTATTTTTGAATCATCTCGATTCTCATCAAGAAATTTGAACCATCTATGTTTCTCTTGTTGAATTTCTTTATAGTATTCTGTATTCTTATAATCTCTTGAATAATTTCCTAATTCTTCCAAAATTTGGGTCAGACAAGCTTTAGCGTCACCAACTATTCCTACAGAAACAGGATAATTCTTACCTATTTCATGTGGATCGATATCAATTTGAATTAGTTTTGTTGGTGGAATGGAAAAGCTTACGCCATCTTTATATGAACTCGCAGTTTGATCAGCAAATCTACAACCAATTGCGAGAATAACATCTGCATTTGAAGTCATTTTTAGTCCAACTGTCGTACCTTTGGAACCCGCTGACCAGCAATAAAGTGGATGAGAATTATCAATAATATCTTTTCCCATCATGGTAACCACTATTGCTGCACCTATTCTTTCTGCTATACTTTTAACTTCTTCACTTGTATTTGAAGAAATTGCTCCTCCGCCTATGAATAAAACAGGTCTTCTTGAGTCTTTAATTAACTGTACAGCTTTTTTTATAATTTCAGGATCACCCCTCATACGTCCAACTGATCTTCTCTCTAGAGGCTCTGGAATTTCTACATCAATAGAATTCGCTTGTACATCCATAGGAAGATCAATATGAACAGGTCCTCTTCTTCCTGTTAACATAATATTAAAAGCTCTCTGCATTATCGTTGCTAGTTGCCCTACAGTATCAACCTCGAAACTAC
>JAEOTW010000176.1 GCA_016839655.1 Promethearchaeota archaeon
TAGATATTTGGACCCAGGAGCATTAGAATACACAGAAGAGCATGCCTCAATGTATTTTAGTAATATGACTGATTTATCTGATTATACATTGGTCTTTGAAAATAACCAAAATGAAATCATTGGTTTTACGATTATTTTTCAAGTTCCAGACCATAAGAATACCTCTATATGGTCTGTAGTATATGGAATAATACCAGAATATTTTAAATCTGAGCTTCCTGGAGACTCAATTGAAGCCATCTTGAATTTAGGAATCAAACTAAATATTCCAGAACTCTATATTGATACGATAGGAGAATTGTCAGCGCCTTTTGATGATAAATTAGAAATATTAGGATTTAAACCAGTTCATTATTATATTTTTATGAGTATAGATGATCTAGGTCTAGTTTCCCCTCCAGATAATCCATCAGGAATCGAAATTCGAAGCCAAGAGGAAATTGTGGATTACAAAAGTGTAGTTTCAGTAATTAACGAAGGATTTAAAGACTCATTCATGTGGGCTGAATTAAGACCCTCACGATGGAAAAGACGCCACCAATCGTTTAAGAAAAGTCACGTTGTTGAATATACCATGGCCTATGATAAACAAAAAGTTGTAGGATTTATTCAGAGCTATTTTGATCCGAAAAAACCAAACATCGGGATATTGAATACTTTAAGCGTTCTCCCTGATTATCGCCGACGCGGAATTGGAAGTGCTTTATTTGCTACTGGAGTTGAATTTCTTAGAAATAGAGGGTGCAAAACAATCGATTTAATGGTGGATGCTCAAAATGAAAAAGCAGCAAGAATATATGAGAAATTTGGCTTTTATTGGCAAAAAAACAAGACAATAAAGACATATAAACTTATATAACTTTCATATAACTAAGAAACTGGTCTCCAAAGAATTCCTAATTTGTCAGCATAATTTTTAACTTCTTGCATTTCCAGTGAAGTTGGTCTTCGATTTATCTCAGAATATTCAGAAGATTTCCATTGTGGCCTATATTGTCCCATAATGTTTACAACTGCTTTTGGAAGTTCGTTAGCTACATAGTCTAATATTGGTTTGGAACAACATTCAATATGATTTGGCATGACTAAATGCCTAATACAAATTTCACCACTTCCGTCATCATGAATCCGTTTATGATTTCTAGCAACAAAATCAAAATAACTATCGATACCTGAGTATTTTTTTCCACAATCATTATTACCATATTTAAAGTCAGGCAACCAAAAGTCCATTAAGTCAATAATTAATGAAAGAGATTTATCAGTTAAATAAAAATTTGAATTCCATAACTGACAAATATTCGAGTGCTGAAAAATTAAACTCCCAACAATCGTATGAATATTTGGGATCGGATCACCTCCCACATAGTTGATGTTTATTGCACCTCTGTCTACTAATTTTTCTGCTACTCCCGCTAACTGTTTTGTGTCAACTTTCTGAGCAACGTCTTCAATATCTCTTTTATTTTTCCAAGCCTGAGAGATATCATAATTCTGGCAAAATACACATCCAAAGTTGCAACCTTGAAAAAAAATTGTACCGGATGGAATTAAAACTGGTTCTTCGCCCATATGAAGGAAAGCTGAAGAGATATATGAATCTTTAGATATTAAACAGAATCCTTTTTTCCCATCAATTCTATTAACTTCACATTGGCGTTCGCAAAAAATGCAATTTTCAAGATATTTATTTGCTAGGTTTTCTGCTAAATGAATATAAGATTTGGAAACTGTTTTACGACTTTTAATATCTTCAATATCCTTTTCTAATATTTCTTTTAATTCTGAAGATTTCTCCTGTAAAAGCTTTTCGAGGTCTTCTAATGAGGAATTAGAATTATATTCGCATTCTACAGTTTTAGCAACAATGTATCTTGCTATTTGAGTACCATCAATAATTCCTCGATATCTTGAAAATCTTTCAAGTATTTCCTGATTCTTCCAAACTGAAACACTATCAGGGCGAAGAACTCTAAAAACCATAATATTTATAACAAAAAGTAATTATTTATCGTTCAAAAGATAACCATTCAATAATATTGGATAGAAATTTCAGATTATCTCCTGCATCGAGTCCAAAATCGCTATCTTCAACCATCCAATCAGATGAACCTACGGTTACACACCGGCCTTCATAAAATTCGGAAACAACACAAATTGGAACAACACCAATTGTATCTATATCTTCATCAACAAAATATTTGAATTCAGCTTTTTCAGAAGTCACAATTATATCATCAACATCTTCTTCTGAAATTGTAAAAAATGTGCAATTAGGAAAAACAACTTCAGTAATCCCTTCAGTTATAGGGTGGTTAAATAATTCTGTAACCAAAAGATTTTTCTTTTTTACTAAAAAGTTAGAGGGTGATTCTTGAATAATGCCATTCCAAAATCTTCTAACACCAGTTAATTTATAGAGAACTCTTATAGACCCTTTTTTCATAGGTATATCTTTATCTCCCCCATCTCCACTTGTTAAAAGCAAACTCCCTCCTTCTCCAATAAATCTTTTAATAGCTTTTAATTCGTCTTGCGTAAATTTGTCATCTCTTCCCGCATCTGATTGTTGGATATTTCCAATGAATAAAATATCAAAATCCTCAAGCATGTCAAATTCAATAGGCCCTTCATTTTTATCAATGTAAGTAATGTCATAATCATCTTCCCCGAGACTAAATTCTGGAAATTCTTCAAGCTTCTCTTTGTGAGACAAATCAACTATGATTTCATAAGGCATTTTAATACACCGTAATATTTTTGCTTTCTATTGATCAATATTGGTTTGGATTGAAAATTCCAAGATCTTTTAAGAGATAATCCTTCTAGTTTAAGAACATGTAAATTAATTTGTTAAAAATATGCTATCACTATTATTAAATATTTTCTTTTAAATTTTTTTAAAAGAGAATTGTTAAAGAGAAAACTTTAATAAGAAGAAATAAAGATTTTAAATCTAAAAAGCCAAAAAAGAGGATCCTAGATCGGTACAAATTCCCGGTCCGCAGGCTTATCCTTATATATTATAGCAATATCAATACCATTACCACTTGCCATATCCCTTATTATAGACGATGTAACCGCTTTTTTTACAATTTCTTTACCTTCGTTAATAGTTAAGTTATCTTTATACTTAGCTTCTAAAACACCGTATGAAAAATTCTGTCCACTTCCTACAGCACAATAGGGTTGTGGTAAAATTGAGCCATAAGCGCTAATATCTAAAAGTGAAGGACCTTCTTCCTCAGTAACACCACCTAGCATAAGACCTACTTGGAAAGGGAATAACTTATTTTGGTATAAGATATTTGATAACATTTTAGCAGCAGATTTAACTAATATAGGTTTATCATCATGTGCTAATTGATATATTGTAGTCTCTGCTCTTAAAACATCAACTAAGTACTGAGTATCAGCAACACCTCCCGCAGTAGTCATCCAAAGATGTTCTTGAATTTTATATACTTTTTCTGATATTTTACTTGCTATGAAGTATGCCATAGTAGCTCTTTTATCTGTTCCAAAAATAACAGCATCTTTACATATTAAACCTACTGTAGTAGTTCCCGTTTTTAAAGTATTAGGATTTACTTTTTGATTTTTGTTTGTCTTACTTTCAAAATTTCTTACGAATTCAGAGTTGATCGGCTTTATTAAATCTTCTTTTCTCATAATTTCATTAAAGAACTCTTGTTTTTATAATTTTTTTTAATTTTTTATTAATTCTAAATTGATTATGTATTAATTTTTTAAAGCTTTAATAAAATAATTAATGTATTCATTTTGAGTTTTGGAATTTTAAAATGTATGATGTTATAATCTCTGGTGCAGGACCTGCTGGTTCAAAATGTGCTGAGTTATTCGCAAAAACTGGGTTTAAAGTTGCTTTAATCGAAAAAGATACTAATTGGCGCAAACCTTGTGGGGGAGCAGTAAATTCAAGGATTTATAAGTATTATCCACAGCTACGCAAATATAATTTTCATCGTGTTAATAAAATCAACATCTATTCAGCTGAGTATTATAAATTTGGATATAGATGGAATAAAGAAATTGATTACTCTATAAACGTAGATCGATTAGAATTTGACAATGTTTTGAGAAACATAGCTATTGATGCTGGTGCTGAAATATTTGATAAGAATATTTCATATGATTTTGTAATTAAAAATAATCAAAGAATTGGAATAAGAGCAAAATCTCCCTCTGGAACACAAGAATACAAAGGAAAGATTATTATTATAGCAGATGGAATGAGTTCAAAATTAGCTATAAAATCAGGTTTAAGGAAGAAATGGAAAATAGAAGAGATATTACTAGCAAAAAGTGCTATTCTTGAAGGCAATAATAATATTGATATAGATACTATTTCTCTTTTCTTTCAATCTTTTAAAGGGTATGCGTGGCTGTTCCCATTAGGAGAGAATAAGTTTAATATTGGTATTGGTACGATGGGTGTAGATAACTTAAAATATAATCTTAATCATGTTTTCAATGAATTCATAAATGATTCAAAAATAAAGCAATTTTTACCAGAGAATACTTATAGAAAGATATGGGAAGGTGCATGCCCAATCCCCGGTTTAGGAATAGCAGAAAAAAGCTTGTATGGAGATAATATGATGCTGATTGGAGATGCCGCTGGTTTTGTTAATCCAATTAGTGGAGAAGGAATATGCCCTGGTATTGCATCAGGGAAAGCGGCTGCCGAAACGGGAATTAATGCATTGGAAAGCGAAGACATATCTCAACAATCTTTAAAAAAATATAGATTTAATCCAACTATAAGAAAAATAAGTAGGAGTTATAAGATGACACTTTCTCTTCTTGATTTTTGTTTTGAAAACCAAGGTCAGAATTTTTCTAAAATGTGCAAAATAGCTGAGGATGATGATAAATATAGAGAACAAATTGTAAATATGTTTCTCTTTAGTAAAACGCCACCAAAAGATTTTATAACGAGATTAAAAAATGAAATCTAAACCTAATTTAAAAATACTTTTAAGGTAATTTTGAATTAAAATTCTTAAATGGTAGAGATAATAGGTTTATTTTTCGCAATATTTACGATATTCGTTTGGGCACTAGCCTCTTTAGTTTATAAAAAAGGTTTGGAAAAAACACAACCTAAAGCAAATTTATTTTTTAGATTATGTTGTACAAGTCTAGGGACCTTTTTTTTTTCTTTAATTTTTGGTAATTTTATTATATTAGGAAATTTATCAAATCTAGAATTAATTGATTACTTTATAGCTTGTATTATATCTGGATTAAGTGTTACTATAGGAGATTTACTCTATTACATGTCATTATCAAAAATTGATGCTTCACGAACATATCCTCTTGTTCAACTCTCACTTATATTTGTTATTTTCTTCTCAATTATTTTCTTTGGGGAACAAATTTCAATTTCGATTATCGTGGGGGGTAGCTTGATATTATCAAGTGTTTTTATATTAAGCTCAAAAGATAAATCTGAGAAAAATAATGAAAAAAGAAGTCTAAAAGAAATGATTTCAGAAGATTTAATTTTAGGTGTCTTATATGCAATTTGTACAGCTTTTTTTTGGGCACTTGCATATGTCTCTTTTAATCAATCAAGAATTATATCTGGAGATGTTTTTGGTGCAAATTTTTTTAGAGTGGTTTTTGGTTTGGTTGCGATTGCCTTGTTTGGTTTATTTCAACCTGAATATTTTGCAGGATTTAAAAAAGAAAATAGAAAAAATTTAAAGTATTTTGTATACATTGGAATTGCTGGAATCTTATCTCTAGGTTTTGCTGATGCACTTTACATTAAAGCTGCAGAAATCAGTGGTTTAATATTGATATCAACATTTACAGTAAATACTCCTATGGTACAACAAATATTTTCAATATTAATTCTTAAAGAGAAGTTCCGTAAACGATTTATAATCGCTGTGATCTTAATTATAGTTGGAAATTATATAATCCTTTTCTTGTGAATATATTACTACCTATAGTCGATAGATCGTATTGCCATCCTAACTTAATATTTTGAATTGTTATAATTAATATTAAAGATAAATAAAAATAAAGAACACTATTATATATTTTATGGAAATAAAATCTTGTATGTGAATTCTAAACTATGAGCATAGATTTAATTTATAAGAAGAAAATTAAAGCTGATGATTATATCAGTGTTTTAATAGCTGTGAATTATATTACATTTGCCCTCTTTTATCATTTAGAGGCACTTATATCTATAATTGTCTATCCTTTTGTAGCTTTAACAGCTTATGGAGTTATAAAGATTATCAATTTTCTAAATAAAAAAAATACGAAAGAGGGAAGTCCTATAAAATTTTTGTTTGGGATTGTTGCTATTATGGTCTCAATATCATTTTTATGGTTTATGTTGACACAACCCAACTTTACTGCTCAAGTGGCAATGAATTTAATCGCATTTCCAATGATAATTGTTGGATTTGCTGGTATAGTAAAAGGAGTTTTAATCGATATATATTCTAGAAAACACCGAAATGTTACGATCGTTGTCGGTATCATTACGATACTATTATGTTTATCAATTTTCATAAATATATTTGATAATATTATATTTAGCATTGTTACATTGTCTATCATTCTTTTAATTAACATAATAAGTAGAGCAGCATTATATTTAAGTGAATTCGGTTTATCTATAAAGCATATAAAGAATTTTAAAATTTTTCTGTATATAATCTCTGATTACTTGATATATATAGATAGAGATGGGAACTTAGTTTTATCTAAAATATAAAAAAAAATGATAAAAACTATATCCTTCTAAAATTTATTTTATAGTATAACAAACTAAAAATTTTAATTATTCAAAAAATTGAATCCATTATGAGTGATATTCATTTTAATAAAGAGAAAGGATCACAACTGATGTTATTTACCCCCGGACCAGTTCACGTTCCAGAAAGAGTTCTCAAGGAAATAGCAAAACCTAATGATACTCATAGATCTAAACCTTACTCAGAAATGCATCAATTAGCTACGGAAGGACTTCAGAAGTTATTATATACTAAAAATGAATGTTTAATATTTACTTCAAGTGCAACAGGAATAATGGAAGCCTGTGTGAGAAATCTATTAAAGACCGATGAGAAAGGACTTTTCTTTTCTATAGGTGCTTTTGGAGATCGTTGGTATGAAATAGGAGAATCTAATGGGAAGAATTCTGTTAAACAAGGAGTTGAATGGGGAAATCCAATAACTCCTGAAGTCGCTCAAGAGGCTTTAAGTAAAGATAATTATGCTGTTGTGTTCATTCAAGCAAACGAAACATCCACAGGAGTATATAATCCACTTGAGAAATTAGCTCCAATTATTAAGGACTCTGGTGCTTTATTGTGTGTAGATGCAACTTCTTCTATGGCAGGAGTAAAAATTGAAGTAGATAAATTAAATATTGATGTATGTTTGGCATCTGTTCAAAAATGCTTTGCATTACCACCTGGACTAGCAGTCTGCTCTATTTCTGAAGCAGCAGTAGAAAAAGCTAAACAAGTAAAAAATAGAGGCTATTATTTTGATTTTATTGGAATATATAAAAGACATGTTGCTAAACATCAAACTCCAACAACTCCCCCCATCCCTCAAATAAGAGGATTAACTGCTCAATTAAGCTATATACTTAATATTGAAGGATTAGAGAAGAGATTTGAAAGACATCAACAATTAGCGGAGACCACTCGTGAGTGGGCAAGTAATCTTAATCTTGAAATGCTTCCACAAAAGGGTTATGAGTCAAATACTGTGTCTACAATAAAAAATTCGTTAGAACTTGATATCCCAAAGATAGTTTCTTTACTTCTAGGTAAAGGTTATAGAATTGTGAATGGATACGGGAGCCTTGCAAATAAAACATTTCGAATTGGTCATATGGGTGAAATTCAACTCAAAGATCTTGAAAAGATGCTGAATGTATTAGCTGATATTATAAAAGACCTGAATTAGAGCGCAGATGGTACTAATATTAAAAACCCTATTAATTTTTTTTTCTTTTATCTCTCCTTAAATCAGAAATATCGATACGTAAAATATCAAAAACTCTTTAAAGATTTAAAAACTAAAAAATTCATTCAATCTAAATATAATCAATCTATGTGATATAAATGAAAATATTAATTAGTGATAAACTTCAAGATGCTGGAATTAAAATATTTAAAGATAATGGATTTGACGTTAGTAAAAAATTTACAATAACTAAAGAAGAACTGAAACAGGAAATAGGAGAATATGATGGGATTGTAGTTCGATCAAGAACGAAATTAACTGCAGATGTATTAGAAAATGCTAAAAATCTAAAAGTAATAGGAAGAGCAGGAGTTGGGTTAGATAATGTAGATCGAAATAAAGCTGCTGAAATGAACATAGAAGTTTTGAATACACCCGAAGCACCTGCGGTTTCAGTTGCTGAATTTGCATTAGGATTAATGTTAACACTTGCAAGGAAAATTTCATATGCTGATCGTACAACCCATGAAGCTCAATGGAATAAAGGTAATTGTTTAGGTTATACTCTACATGGAAAAAAACTTGGTTTAGTAGGTTTTGGAAATATCGCAAAGCACTTAGCCAAAATTTCTGTAGCTATGGGAATGGAAGTTGGAGTTTATTCTAGATTTAGTAAAGGTCAAATTGCTATTGATGAAGCTAAAGAAATTGGATGCTCAATTTATACTTCAGTAGAAGATTTATTGAAAGAAGCACAAATAGTCTCTTTACATCTTCCTTCTTCACCCCAAACTGAAAATATAATCAATCAGGAGCGGATAAAATTAATGAGAAAAGATGCAATATTAATAAACACCGCAAGAGGTAATTTAATTGATGATAATGCATTATTGAATGCTTTAAAAAATAAAGAAATCGCTGGTGCAGCTCTTGATGTATATCGTGAAGAACCGTTAAAAAATGAAGATTTAATTAAATGGAACGAAAATCTCGTGCTTACTCCACACATAGCATCCCAGAGTATCGAAAATCAAACAGCTGCTGCAACTATGGTGGCAGAAAAAATAGTAAATTTCCTTAAAAATAAATAATCAATAAATTTTTTTTATTCTTCTCCTAGATCATGTAAAATTAATCCCGAGAGAACTTTCGGATCGAACCAAGTTGATTTTGGAGGCATGACTCCTCCTTTATCCGCAATTAATTCTAAGTCCCTAATATCTACGGGATATAAATTGACAAACAAATCATTTCCTTCTTCTATAACATACTTTTCCATTTCTTTAGGGTCTCGTGTACCTCCTACAAAGAAGATATTCTCATCGGATCGAGGATCTTTAATATTTAAGATGGGTTCCAAAATTTTATCTTGAACAATAGCTACATCTAAACTATCTCGTTTATCTTTAAATTTTTTATTTTTTACTAACAATTTATACCATTTCCCTTTAAGACAAATAGCTAATTCGTTTTTTTTCTCTGGATTAAATGCTTTGTCCATAGAAATAACTTCAAACTCATCTTCAATCCCGTTTAAAAACTCCTCTACTCTTATTGGTAGTTTTCTGATAACACGATTATATGGTAAGATTCGAATTTGATCATCAGAAGCTACGTATGAAAGAAGATATTGCCAAGGAGCATCAATGTTTTCTTCTATCTTTGAATTTTCTAATTTTAATTTACGGTATTCTGCTGCACTAGCGGCTCTGTGATGTCCATCAGCTATGTAAATCTTTTGATTGCTGAATAATTCTACTAATTTTTGAATTATTTTAGGATCAGTTTCTTGCCATAATAGATGACGATATCCATATTTCTTGAAGTCAAATTTAGGTTTATTCTTTTTAATTGTTTCAATTAATGCATTTATTTTTTTATTTGTTTGAAAAACAGTCCAAACCAACCCTGCTGCTACATTTGAAGAAACAATATGATTTGTACGGTCTTTAAGCGGTTTTTCCCTTGTATGTTCATGTTTCACAATATTTCCATCTTCATAATCTTGAAGTGCAATTCCAATAATTAATCCTTGATGACTGAATTCAGCTGATTCTTGACGATATACAAAAATACTGGGAGTAGATTCTCGTTTAATGAATGTTTCATTTTTAAAATTCTTATACGCCTTTGCTGCATTTTGATAAATCTCGTCTCCTTCCCCATCAGGTAAAATAAGGTGAATTAGAGAATGAGGTATTTTCTTTAACTCTTGTTCTTCCTCTTTGCTAATAATATCATAGGGGTTAGTACAGAATTCTTCTGGATTAACCGGAATATATGGTTTCAGCGGAGTTATCCATACCATAATATTAATTAAAAGTTTCACCGATATATATTAATTTCCATACTAAAAATTATTTAGAATCAAGAGAACCTTGTATTAAAATTAGCTTTTTATTTCGAAAATTATTTAAAACTAATCTCTCTTAATAATTACAAGTCTTATTTAAAAAATTTAATAAAGATTTTGACTATATTAATATCATTAAATATCTGATTTGAATTATATTTTAGAGTTATTCAACAATGCCTAAAAATTTAAGAAAAACATTGGATAGTATTGAATCCAGTGAAAAAGAAATGGCCAATTTACAAGCAAAAGTCGATAAATTAACTGCTTTAGTACAACGTCAAAAACGTATAGTTAGTGAACAAGAGGGTATTATAGAAGAACAAAAAACTAAACTCTCAAAAATGACCGATATCCCAGAAGACATACTTGAATTAAAAGAATTAATCGGAGAACAACGCATAATGATCAATGAAAAAGAACTTGAATTGGAATATGCAAAAGGGGAGGTTGCTCAATCTCAGAAGGAATTAGAGTTAATTAAAAAACAAATAGTGCCTAGTCAAACTAAATTAGAAGAAGCTTATCAAACAATGGGTAATTTAAGAGCTGAGTTAGCTGAAAAAAATTCTGAATTGATTTTAAAAAATGAATCAATGAAAAGCTTAGAAAATAAACTAAAAGAATTGGAAGCATTTACAGATAAATTTAAGGAAGAACAAGTTAAAATGATCCAAGAATTAGAAGAAAAACATAGAAAAGAAACTTCAGAATTAAAAGAAGAAATAAATAAACTAGATTCATTCTTAATGGATAGCAAGTTAACTTCCACTGAAAAAACATCTGAAGCCAAAGATTTTGCTTCCCGATTTGAAAGTATGCGATCAAAATATGATGAATTAATTGCTAAAGTAGGAGATTTAAGTGATAAAAATCGAGATGCTAATGAAGAAGTTGAAAAGTTAAATAAACAACTTAACGAAATAAAGACTCTTCAAAAGGATAATATTGATAAAATCAACTATTATGATAAATTAAAGCCAATCATGGAAAAGGAACCCCTCTTCAAGACTTTCTTAATCATAGAAGAAGTAGGGGGAATTACACTTGATGATCTTAAAAACGCACTTGGCATTCCTATTGTTACAGTTAGAAAGAATATTCAGACCCTTGAAGGAATAGGACTTGTAGAAACAGATGACAGGGATAAAATTGTGATAAAAAGCTTTGATGGAATCTAAATCCCTTTAGATAAGAGTTAAATATAAAGAAGAAATTCGTTTTATATCTTTGCTAGCTGCTCATACAATCCAGGTAATACTTCTTTAAATTTATCGTCTGGAATTTTTTCAAGGATTTCAGCAGCTATTGTTTTTAAAATTTCTCTATATTTCCCTGGTTTCTCATCTCGTCGAAGTAAAAGAGCAACTACATAATTTTCAACGGAAATAAAATCTTGCCCAACTCCAGAGAAGAAAGATACAACTTTATTGTTCTTTAGTGCAATGCTTGCGAAACCGGGTTTAAGAGATTGATAACGATGACTAGAATAAACTTGTGTGAGCAGATTATTTGTTATTTTTAGAGTATCAGGATAAAAACCTTCATTAATAGGGCCAATTTCATTGTCCCAGCGAATTACAAGAATACCCACAGGCATGATATTATACCTTTCGATTTACCTATTATATGATAATTATAAAAATTTATTTGTAGACTTTATAGAATACTACTTATGATAATAATTTAATATCTTACTTTTATTTATTTCTTTTTATTTTTATGTATATCTTATCTGACCATTAATACAAATAAAATCCTAATTGCTTTTATCCCTAAGAAAAAATTTAAATTAAAAATATAACTTTGATTTATTGTCACTCTAAAAAGCTTAGAATTACTGTTTTGAAATCGTAATTTCTCGCTTTTATAATGGAGGGATTACCGAGCATGGTCAATCGCCATTTTACACCAAAATGGGTCAAGACTATAGGTGCTGGACTTAAGATCCAGTGGCAATTCATCTGCGTTTAGTGGTAGAGCCAAAAGGCCTTCGTGGGTTCGAATTAAGTAAGGGAATCTCCTGCTTACTAGCCTCCCACTCCCTCCACATCCTTCCATTCTTAATTTTATCTTTTATATAAATATATTAGTTTAAAATCAAATTCTTAGAATGAAAAATTTTCTCTGAAGAAAAAATTCAGAAAGTTCTACAACTAACAAAATTCAATCAACAAGTAAAAAAGATAATTTAATATAAAGTCAAAAAAAAATATAGTTATGCAAACAATTGTAATTGCATTAATTGTAATAGTAGTTTTCATTATTCTCCTGAGAATTGGTTTTGTGAGGTGGAGAAAAGCCGCAAGTAGAGTAATGGATGATGGAGAGGTAATGGAGACAGCGATGGGGAAAATACATTACAAACTCTCTGGAAAAGGACCAGTGTTATTTTTTATGCATGGGGGACCAGGAGGAATCGACCAAGTATTCTTCCTTGAAGATTTAATTGTGGAAGGATATTCATTACTCGTTGTTTCAAGGCCTGGATATTTAAGAACACCTTTAGTCCTTCTATCTTATGAGGAACAAGTAGATCAGTATGTGGAATTATTGGATAAGTTAAAAATTGATAAGGTTGTTGCTATGGGATACTCCGCTGGTGGACCTTTAGCACTAAACTTTGCTAATAAATACCCTGAGAGAACTCATGCTCTGGTGATGGAAGCTGGCGTGAGTACAGTATATGAGATACCAAGTAATGCACCGGATTCATTTTGGACGAAATTATTTCTAAGTGATAGATTACAAGATTTTTTGAGCTGGATCAGTGTAAAAATTATTAGAATCGCTTTCAAGATGGCATTCAAGAGTATAATCCGCTTAGAAACCTTTCTTAATAAGGAGGAAATAAAGAGATTTTTAGATCTGGTTTCAAATGATAAGGAGAGAAGGGCGTGGGTAAAGAAACTGATTGATACAAGTACTCCGATGAGTTTAAGAAAACTTGGTCTGAATCATGATATAGAGCTCTTAACATCAATAGAGAAAATTCCAATTGATAATATTAATGTAAAATCCTTATTAGTATATAGTAAAGAAGATAATGATGTTAAATGGTTAAATGCTGAATATCTCAAAACCAATCTCAAAGATTTTGAGCTATTTGTGACACATGGGGGTCATATGATGTGGATAGGAGATGATATGGATAAAATAAAATCAAAAAGAATCGAATTTTTAAATTCAATAAATTTTGAGTAAAACTATAACTATATTAGAAGACAAGACAATCCCGAACTATTCCATTCCCCTTGTATTCGCCGAAGACGTTACTGGATTGATTTCCTACTTGGTATCAGAAGATTCGGAAGATGAGTGGTCAAATAATAAGTATATGTGGTGGAGTTGTGCTTCATTAAGATCCCGCCATTTATGAAGAAAATAACAGGATTTATATGTTATATTCTGTGGCTGGAGAAAGTGGGATTGCAATTGCTGAATTAAAATTTGAAAATTAACTATTGATTTTAA
>JAEOTW010000030.1 GCA_016839655.1 Promethearchaeota archaeon
TTAATTCAAGTATAATTCTATTTAATTCAGTCTCCAATTCTTCAAGTCTATCAATCTTTTCCTTTAAAGTCAAATCTTCTTCCATTGCTCGAGTTTCTGAAATAACTTTATCAAATTTATCTGCCACCACTAATATATTTTCCATGTGCATTAATATAAGAAATCGTTGAACATTACCGACTTCGGGAGCAAATAATGTGTCGATAAACAAATTTTTCATAGAATCGGGATCTAATAATCCAGGACCAGGAATGATTACATTTCCAGCATGTGTAATCATGACAAACTCATCTTTATAAGGACTTAGGTTTTTAAGTTTAATTTGATCTCTATATGCGATTGGATCTAATTCACGATATTTATCTGTTCGTAGAGTGAGACCAATTGAATAATGAGCATTTTTTCCTAATTCTGTTCTTGTAAAACGATAATCTGCTTTATTAAAATCTGGTTTAGCATCCCATATTATCCATGTATGATGCCAAGGCTCCAATACAGATTCCAATTTTGGTTTATCTGGAAAATCTCCTTTAGCAAGAAGATCAATTACTTCGTCTCTTATTTCAATGAATCTTTCAGTAATAGGTTTATTAGTACTCCCAAGGATGATATTTGATGGCTGTGAAATCTCAATAAAATCTTCGATCGTATGATAATTATCGAATACTAATTCGCAGTGAATCACAAGTACCGATCCATAATGGATATGTCCCTCCAATCGAATTCTTCCTATAATATTAGGATTAGACGCACAAGAAAATCTATCTGATCTTCCTATCTTAAATGTTATCGGTGCATAATTGTGGGATTGACTTGAAATCCATTTTAAAGGCTGATGGCACTTTTCTCCTGTAACAGGATGGCTTAATTGGCAATGATAATTATCGTAAAGTTTATATGAACCTTCTTGCTCTAAGAACCTTCTTAATTCTGGCAATTCAAAATATTCTCCAATTTCATAGAATTTCCAGAATACTAAAGTTACTTTAAAACTATATTCCTCTTCTGGTGTTGAATATGACATATATATCCCATAAAATTATTAACTAATCTTAATCCTATCAATAATTTAAAATATTGGTTTTTAGAAATTTAATACTTATTTATTAATTCTTTAGGATATAACAATGTCTCGATGAATTTATGAGGGAGGCACTCTTCCTTGAAATTAATAAAATAAAAAAAAAATAGATTTAAAAATTAAAATTAATTTCTTTGCTTTCTTTTCCGTAAGTAAAAGATAGATTGTACTGTGACTAAGGTTATCAAACCACTGAAACTTATAATCGTTAATATAGCTAAGGGATCTATTCCTCCACCTGCAGGAGGATCGATATGGATCTGAATTACGTCCCTATCTTTAAGATAGTATTCATGCGCAAAATCCACCCATCCATCAACCATATATACTCCTTTCTTTAGTAGATTTTTTTGATCACCTATAGTCTCATCATCCACCCAACGCCAAATACCGAAACCTTCATACGTCAAATAACCACTTTTAACAAGATTACCATCAGGATCATAGAGATCAAAACCAACAACTAAGGTGTTGGCGTAGGGGCCATAATCCATAGGATTAATGTGTTCACCTGTTTCTGCATCAGTAAGATAAGCGGAGAATGAAATGCGTACTTCTTCTTTTTCAAGGTAATCAAGTTCACCAGAGAACTTCAACTCTAATTGACGATATACTAACACGATAAAATCTTTTTGACCATAATTTCCGTATATATCGTAAATGTAGAGGCTGAGATTATGTTTTCCGACTTCTAGAGAGCTAGTGGTTTTGATAACAATATTGTTAAAATTATACATATAAATTTCTGGTTGAGGATATGTTTCAACTATAAAGCCGTCAGGTCCTCCGTGGGGGTCGTTATGTTCCAAAACAACTGGGCCTATTTCAGAAAAATCCATAGCCAATAAGCTACCTATTACTTGCGTACTTCGCGTGTAGATAATAATTGTTTCGGAAGGTATGGTGTCGTATAGAGGTAAGACTTCCGGTGCATTTGTATCCTGGACAATAACTTGGATTATAGCCGAGCAATAATTATCATATGGATCGTATGCTCGAATTTCAAGAAAATAGACTCCGACTTCAAGCAAGTTATAAGTAGTTATAAGGCCATTACTATCAACAGCAAAATTTTCAGTATCACTGACCCAATAATGATCAATTCCGGAACTATCTATAGCAGATACATGATAGGAAAGATGCTCACCGAGCTCAATTATTTGATCGGTGGGATACGGTTGCCACACAGGTGCGAAAACATCAATAACGATACTATAGAACCACACTTTACTCAACGCGTTTAATTGAAATTCTGGAAACCTACTATCTTGCACAAAGTACAACATCGGATTTAATACAGGAATTGATGGTATTAATTCTTCCATGAAATATCTTTGCAATTCACTATAGATAGATTGTCTAACTGCTGGATCTACATCAACAGTTCCATCATCCATGAGACTTTGAAGATAAGGATCATCAACAAATCCAATATTAAAAGTTCCGTCGTTAGAAAGAAGTGGATTTAGCATAGCATAAGGATCATTATGATCTGGTATCCATCCTAGGTAACATAGTTCTAGATTCTCAGGATATACAAAGATTAAGTCGATAAATTCACTCCATGATACTCCTCCATCCAAAAGTTCAATACCAATTAGTCGAAGATTATCTCTGAGCATTTGATACATTTCTGTTCTAAGCCAATTATCAGTATTATAACTGTATTTGAATGAAGCTATAGGGGTTCCAAAATCAACTAAATCTGTCCAAACTGAATCTTCATAAGGATCTAATCCAGAAACGATTCCACTATCTAAAAGTATCTGCCTTGCTGTAATTATATCAAAAGTTGGATGATTTGATGACCAATCTGAATAAAGTAATCCTTCGGCTAAAATAGATTCTGCTCTTATTACATCATCATACATAGAGATGATGAAATCATAATCAAATGCATATGATATTGCTTGTCTGAAAACTGTATCGATTTTTAAATTATTCATACTAAGATAAGTTACAAGTCCGCTTGGTTTGTTCAAAATCGTGAAATCAGGATTACCCTCAAATAGATAAAGCATATCATAAATAGGATCTTCTAAGAAGTCGATATAACCGTCATAAAGAGCTTGAGTACGTTCTGGACTATCTTCTATGAACAGATACCATAATTCATCAATGGGAGCTTCGCCTTCCCTATAGTTATCATAAGAGGTAAAAATTATTCCAATGTCTTGTACATAAGTATTAAGCACAAATGGTCCTGTTCCGACCAAATTGTGACTATTTGGTTCCATAAGTTCCTCTGGAGGTGTTGAAATTGGAGAAAGTATTGCCGATCCTGTATAGCATAAAAGTGATTCTAAACCCGCAAATGGTCTATTTAGGTGAAAGGCAACCTTGTATGTGCCTAAGATTTCGACACTGCTAATAATCGGAGTACCATCTTGAAATCGGAACACGAAATCATAGGACAGACTTCCTGAATCCATGAAATATAGAAGTCTATCAAACGTAAATTTGACAGCAGTAGCATTGAATATTGTTCCATCGTGGAATACAGCATTAGTGACAAGGTCCACTGTATAAGTTAAGCCATCTATAGACCATGAACCAAAATCTGCAGCTAGTCTTGTTATTATTTCCATTTGAGGATGTGATAAATCATATGCAAATAGGCCTTCAACAACTTGATCTATTACAGCATAAGCATTTGTATCAATTGCACGTAATGGATCAATCTCATATGGATCATAACCTAGACCATAAATTACTATTGGATCAATGACAGATCTTGTAACAATCGTAACACTACCAGATTGAATAGGGCCTTCATTACCAGCATAATCGATTGATTTATAGTAATAATCCGTTGTTCCTATATCATGTATCACAAAAGGATCCGTGTAAACATACCATTCGTTGCTATCAAATGAGAAGTATATGGTAGCTACGCCAGATTGATCATCCCATGCATCAATTGTGATAGTTACAACATCAAAGAACTCATAATTAGGAGCTTGAATTCCTCCTTCATAAACATATAATTCTGGAGGATTTTTATCGATATTAACTTCGACGCTATTTGCTTCTTCATAGTTTCCCGCATAATCAACTGAACCATAGAAAACTGTTTTAGATTCGTCTAGATAGAAGGGTTCAGTATATAAAAACCATTCAACTCCATCAAAACTATACCCCGTCATATGAACTCCCGACTCGTCATCGGTTGCTTCTAAAGTTACAAGAACATCAGAGACATACCAGTTATTATCACCCATTGTCCCCTCAAGAGTTATTGTGGTTATGGGTGGTGTCACATCAGCTAGAAATCCAGTAACACCATGGAAGTAGATCTTTGCTAAGGTATTGATATTGAATCCCTCTATACTACTATTATACCAGACATGATTCTTACCTACATACCCATATACCCATGGCACGTCTTCTTCTACAAGTAATTGTTGGATTCGACTATAATATTGTTCTCTAATTAGAGGGTCCATTTCTCTGAGAGCGACTTCCATTAAAAGTTGGACATTATCCCATAGATTAGTTGGATCTCTGCCAGCTTCGATTGCTGATTCAACACCGTTATAATCCACAAAATTATAAGCTATTGTTCTATTGGTAAACATATTATTTATGTAATTACTTGGATCGTTGTAATCTGCACCCCAGCCAAACCAGAAAAGTTGCAGCATATCCCGATGTTTACCTCCTACTTCGAAAAGTCTATAGAGAAACTCATTATAACTCACTCCGTCATCAATAACTTCAATGCCAATTTTACCCAAACTCTCTTGAAGACTATACAATAATTGTTCCCTGAACTCGTTCCCAATATTATATGTATAATTTATACTTAAGAAATTTGAGGCTTCCCACCCAGCATCATCGTAAAGATCTAATCCAATGCCATAGCCCATGCTATGCATTAATGTTCTTGCGTGGATGATATCCGTTGTTGGTACATTATAGCTATCATCAGCATACAAAATTCCATTAGGAATTGGAGATCTTAATCGTGAGTTCTCACCATCCCATAATATACTGCTCACATAGTCATAGTCAAAGGCATATGATATCGCTTCTCGAAGATCTCTGTTAATCCAATTATTATTCATACCAAGATACGATATTGTACTACTATCAATAGAATCGAGTGTATAATCAGGATTTCCCTCAAATAAATAACGTAAAGAAGTAAGAGGATCTTTTATCATATGGAGATCTCCTGTAGAAAGCATGTTAGTTCGTAATTCTGCATCATCAACGATTTTAAACTTTAAAGAATCAATGCTAGGTTCACCGTTCCAATAATTCTCAAAAGCCCTAAAACTCACCTGGATACCAGGATCATAGTATTCATATACAAATGGGCCAGTACCTACCAAGGTACCAGTCTCTGTATCGATATGATCTATAGCGGGAGTTGATGTGGGCGACAAGATGAAGGAACCTTCTAAAGCTAATAGCGTTTCAAGTGGACTATAAGGAATGTCTAAGTGAAATCTCACGGTATATTCATTAATTATCTCGACATCGTTAATAATTCTTTTCATTTGGTCAGTTTCATGATCGTAGTATTCATAGAGAGAACCTGTCGCGGCCATTCCATTATCCATGAAATATTGAAGCCTATCAAACGTAAATTTGACAGCATCTGCATTGAAGGGAGTACCATCGTGGAATTCGACACCTTGTTTCAATTCAACGGTATAGAGATTACCATTCCACGTACCGTAATCTGCTGCTAGTTTTGGAATTATTGGTAAGTTGGGATCAGAAAAGTCATACCCGAATAATCCTTCAGCCACTTGGTCAATTACGTCAAAAGATCCTGAATCCCATGAGCCAAGGGGATCAAGGGATGTTATTCCTGTGGGGGTTCCGAAAATTAATGTAGTTGGGGGCTCAGGCTCAGGTTCTTCATAAGGAACACCGGTAACGCCGAAAAAGTTTAATTTTCCTAAGGTGTTCCATTGAAATCCATAAATTTCAGTGCGATACCATACCTCATGTATGGGTACATAGCCGTATGCCCATGGCATGTCTTCTTCTACAAGTAATTGTTGGATTCGAGAATAATACTGTTCTCTAATTATTTGATCGGTTTCAAAAAGCGCAGCTTCCATTAAGAGTTGGACATTATCCCATAGATAGAAGGGGTCTCTACCCCCTTCGATTGCTGCCACCCAACCAAGGTAAAGCGGAATATTGTAAGCTGCAGTTCTATTGGTGAATTGGTTATTTATGTAATTACTTGGATCATTGTAATCTGCTCCCCAGCCTAACCAGACAAGTTGAAGCTTACCTCTATTTCCAATGATTCTATTGAGAAACTCACTCCAATCCACTCCGTCATCAATTACTTCAATTCCTATCTTGCTTAAATCGTTTGCAAGGAGAGGATAAATGGGTTCTCTAATACTACTCCCGAAATTATATGTATAATTTACACTTAAGAAATTTGAGGCTTCCCAGGCTGCATCATCGTAAAGATCTAAACCTACACCGTATCCCATGCTTTGCATTAAAGTTCTTGCATAGATGATATCCGTTGTTGGTACATTGAAGGAATCATCAGCATACAAAATCCCATTTGGAATAGGAGATTTCATTCTAAGGGCTTCCCCACCGGCAATTTCGTTAATTAGAAAATCATAGTCTATTGCATATGATATTACCTCCCGAATATCTGGGGGAATCCAATGAACATTCATCGAAAGATATTGTATTGTGCTACTTCCAATAGAATCGAGTTCGAATGTATAATCAGGATTTCCCTCGAATTCACCTCTTCTATATTTTGGAGGGTATAGAATCATATGAATGTCTCCAGAGGCTAATAAGTCTCCTCGTTCATCCTCGTCATGTATAATCTTGAATTTCAAATAATCAATGCTAGGTTCGCCGTCCCAATAATTCTCAAAAGCTCTAAAACTCACTTCTACGCCTGGATCATAGTATTCATACATAAATGGGCCAGTGCCAACCAAAGTATCCGTGTTCATATCGATATAATTTTCAAGAGGAGTGGACTCGGGAGACAGTATAAACGAACTTTCGAAGGCTAACAATGTTTCAAATAGACCATATGGCTTATCTAAATGAAACCTTACACTATATTCACTGAGGATTTCGACGTCATTGATAATTGGTTTCATTTGATCAGTTTCAGGATCATAGTAATGGTAGAACTCGGATGTCATAAGCATGTCATTATCCATAAAATACTGAAGCCTATCAAACGTAAATTCGACGGCAGTAGCATTGAAGGGAGTCCCATCGTGGAATTCAACACCTTGTCTTAATTGTACAGTATAAAGATTTCCATCCCACGTACCGTGACCTTCTGCTAGTTTTGGAATTATTGCATTATCGGGATCAGAAAAGTCATACCAGAATAATCCTTCAGCCACTTGATCTATGACATCCCAAGATCCAGTATCCCAAACATCAAGAGGATCGATAGCGTTTGGACTACGAGGAGTACCTAAAATTATGATGGTTAGAAGTTCTTCATGTGGTACACCAGTAACACCATAAAATTTGAGGATTTGCATTGCATTCCATTGAAATCCTTGAATCTCGCTCCTATAGGCCACTGAAGCTATTGGAACATATTCAAACACTATAGGTCTATCTTCTTCTACGAGTAATTGTTGGATTCGATAATAATACTGATCTCTAATTATAGGGTCCGTTTCTCTGAGAGCCGTCTCCATTAAGAGTTGGACGTTGTCCCATAGATTAAATGGATCCCGCCCCGCTTCAATTGCGGCTTGATAACCATTATAATTAAATCCATTGGAGGCAATAGTTCTGTTTGTAAATAAGTTATTAATGAAATTACTAGGATCATTATAATCTGCTCCCCATCCCATCCAGTAAAGTTGTAACATCTCTCTATGGAATCCTGGGGATTCAGTCATCCGGGCTAGAAGCTCCGGAAAAGACATTCCTGCATCTGTGACTTCAATTCCAATCTTCGATAAATCATTCTGATATAAATAAAAGGTCTCTTCACTCCTCTGACTTCCAATAATATAAGAAAAGTTATAGCTTAAAAAAGAAGATGATTCCCAAGCTGCGTCGTCATAGAGGTCTAATCCAACTCCATGGCCCATGCTTTGCATAACTGTTCTGGCATGAATGATATCAGTTTCAGCGACATTGAAGGAATCATCAGAGTATAAAATTCCATTTGGAACAGGGGAACGTAATCTGGATGCTTGTCCTCCAAGTAATACGTCAATTATATATGCATAGTCAATAGCATAAGAAATCGCTTCTCTAACATCTTTATTGATCCAATAATTATTCATTCCAGTGTAATACATAGTAGTACTATCCTTCAAATCAACAACAAAATTTGGATCTGCTTGAAAGATATCAATATAGTCGCTTGGTACACCTTGCATCATATGTATCTCGTTATTTATTAAAGCTTCTGCTCTCTCATTTGCATCTCCATAATATTTGAAGACTAAATGATCGATATCAGCTTTCCCTTTCCTGTAATTTTCATAAGCTCGCAAGCTAACTTCTATACCTGGATCAAAATATTCAAACTGAAAAGGTCCTGTACCTATTACTGTTCCACTATTTACATCAATTAAAGCAAATGGTGGTGTTGAGATAGGTGAAAGAATAGACGAGCCTATAAAACAAAGAAGTGTTTCAAATAGACCATAAGGAACATCTAATTCAAATTCTACAAGAAGTTCAGATAACGCATTTACACTATTAATGATTGGTTTCATTTGGTCAGTTTCGTGATCATAATAACGATATAAATCTGCAGCAGCAGCATAACCATTATCCATCATATAGGCTAATCTATCAAATGAGAATTTAACAGCTTGAGCATTGAATGGAGACCCATCTTGGAAGTAAATGTTTGGTACTAATTGAACAGTATATTTATTTCCGTCCCACGTGCCATGACTTGCTGCTAGATTTGGAATAATAGCTAGATCGGGATCAGATAAATCATGTTCAAATAATCCTTCCACAATTTGGCTTACTACATTAATAGATCCAGCATCATACATATTATGAGGATCGAGTTCTTGTAATTCAGCTCCAGTTCCAAAGTATAGGACTTGCTCTTCTTCAGATAGTGAAAGGTTCTCTTCTTCGATTTTTAGTCCACTTGGTTGATTAAAAAAAGAAGAAAAGGAAAAGATCATAACTAAACAGATTAAAACAGTTGCTTTTTTAATTTTCTTTTGCTTTTTGTTCTTATTATAAGATCTAATGTTAATTCACCCTTTTATTGAATATAAAAGTATTCGTACTTTTTTGTTAAATTTTTGGATTGTATCTTTTAATATTTATTAACTATATAAGAATTTCGCCTGTTTACAAAAATGTACACATAGTTAGAGATATGAAAACTGCTGAGAGATATAGTTACTTCACAACAACAAATTTACCATACTATATTTCTCAAAAATTTAAAATAATCTCCTTTTATTAAAAACTAATATCATTATTTAATTAAGAAGAGTTAATTTACATATAAACAGTTGATACAAATGCCTAAGAAGTTATCAATTAGAGTGGATATTGCAAGATTAGAGGATTCCTCAGGAATTCACAATGCTCTTAAAGAGAATCTTGTTGAAATAAGAGATATCGACGAAATTACACAAAAACAAAAGAAAGCATTAGAAGAAGAGGGCTTTCTAAGAAAAGAAGTAGGTATTGATTACTATAAGGATCTAATTAGAGATCCTAATACACAAATTTATGTTGCGAAAGATAGGAGTGGAGATATCGTCGGTTTTGCCAGCATTCATAGAAATAAATATGATATAATTAAAGTACGGGATGTTATTGGTAATCTCTCTTTTGAAAATGATAGAACAAAAGATTTACTCCTTAATGATGGAATAGAATTTGCATATTTAGACCAAATAAGCATATTACCTGAATTTAAGCGTAAAGGAATAGCTACTGCTATTTTTCAAAAAGCTTCACTAGAAATCAATACCCCTATTGTTGCATTTATTGTAGAAAAACCGTTATTCAATAAAGCATCAATTTATTGGCATGAGAACAATGGATTTGAATTCTCTGCTATAAGTGATGGTGAATATAAAGGAAAAACGTTTAAATTCCAGATCTTTGTACATTGGAATAAAAAAGAACAATAGTATAACATGATAGAGCTCATTCTTTGGATCCCGCTTTTTATTGTTGGCTATTTGATTATTTTTTTTTCTGCAGATGTCTTTTTAGACAATCTAAAAGATGTATGCATCATATATGGAGTATCTCCTTTTATTATTGGAGCATTAATTATTGGAATTGATCCAGAAGAGTCGATTGCGTCCATTATTGGGGCTGTAAGTGGCTTATCTTATATCGCAGTTGGAAATGTCATTGGCAATTCAATAATAGCGTTAACAATAAGTTTTGCAATACCAGCCTTTTTCTATAAAATCCGTTTTAAATCCCTGCCACAATTTTACTTTCTATTATTATATATATGCCTTATTTTGGTTTTCTTCGGGACTCTTATTAACTTCGGATTTTTTATTGTTGGAGTTATTGTTATTTTTGTTTACTTTCTTTATTTGATTATGAATATAAAAAAACTCTCTAAAGGAAACGCTTTGGAAGGAATTTCGAGAGAGAATGGTATAAAAAATGATAATGAAGCAGAAGAATTAAGAGAAAAACCAAAAATTAGAAAACTAATCTTAATTTTTGTAAGCTTTATTTTCATATTTTTAGGTGGAGAATTACTAATTTTATCTACAGAACAAATCATAATATTAACAGATATCCCTGAAACATTCTTTGGACTTGTTATTATTGCTTTTGTGACAAATGTGGAAGAATTAACTTTAATTATAAAATCTATAAAAAAGAAGAGTGTTGAAATTGGCTTAGGAGGGATGATTGGAAAAATCTTCTGGAATTTAACCCTCACTTTCGGAATTAGTGCAATTATTTTAGTGAGTTTCAGCCCTTCATGGATTATATTTTGGAATTGGTTAATTCTATTAATCTTAATTCTCTATTTTAATTGGATTTCAAAGAAAAAAGTGATTAAATGGAATGATGGAATATTTTTGACAATAGCACTAATATTATTTTTAATAATAAATATTTTAATCTTATAATTGATTATGAGAAAAGTAATTAAAAGGAATGAAGAGGAATGATGAATTAAAATGTCAAAGCCAAAAGATGTTGATTCTTACATTGCCAATTCAAGCAGAGAAGCCCGTCCGATACTCAAAGAAATCCGGGAAATAATAAAATCGACTATTCCAAAAGCAGAAGAGAGAATATGGTACAGCGTCCCATTCTACAATTATCACGGTGAACTTGCTGGATTTGCCGCATACAAGAATCACGTTAGTTTTGGCTTTGGTACAGGCGTGCTTCAAAGTAAAGATCGAGAAATGCTTGGAGAAAAAGGTTATAAGATTGGAAAAGGAACCATGCAAATCAAGTATGACCAAAAAGTGCCGACCACAGCGATAAAGAAAATTCTAAAAGCAAAAGCAAAAATGAATGAAGCCAAAAGAGAGACAAAATAAATTTGCAATAAAGATTAATAATTCTAGATTCATACAAAAAATACTTCAGAAATATTTAAAATAGAAAAAAACAAAGTAGAAAAATCTCTTAAGACGATAACTGGTCTCAAGCAAATTGATAGTATAAATCTCTATAATAAAAATCTATAAAAAAGAAAAATAGTAAAAAATAAACTATTAACCGTTGTATATATCTTAATTTAATAAGTTTCCTCTTCTTCAGGAATTTGTTTAAGAGAATCAATAATATTAATTATATCTTCTGCGAGCTCATAACGTTCTGCTCGATGTTTCTCTCGATTTAACCTTTTTTCAACACGTAAAGGATTTCCGACCTTTACTTTTATGCCATCTCCCGTAAACATATTTAAAATCTTAGTTTTATGTGTAGTAATAGCAATTGGAATAATTGGAGCATCTCCAGCAATCGCAAATTTTATTATAGCTGCCAACGATTTTACCTGTACTTCACGATCGTGCCTAGATTCAGGAGTCATACCAACAAGATCGCCTTTTTCATTTAAAATCTCAAAAACTTTCTCAATTGGTTCAGTATCTTCTTTACTTTCAGTTCCTCGAATCATACCAAGACTTTTTAAAATAGGCCCCATTACTTGGTGCTTCATTAATTTCGGATCAAGCATAAAATGAATTTTTCGACCTGATACTTGAGCAATAATCAACATATCGCGGATGATGTTGGGTGTAATGGTTGTTAAAATAGCTTTTCCCCTGAAGGGAATGTTTTCTTGCCCTTCAATTTTCAAATCCATGAAAGCTTTAAAGAATAAACCACTTAAACCTTTCACCCCAGCATAAAGTATATCAAATGCTATTAGCTTCGGATTTAATTTATCTCCTTCTTCCTTCTCTACTTCTGTTCCTATACTTTCACTCATTTTTTATTACCTATTGTTATAATTTATCTATAAAATCATTAACTTCTTCCATTCTTTTTTCATAATATTCTTTTAAATCTTTTTCTGAAACAAATGAAGGGATAACTTTTTCTGTATATAGATCAAATATAGTACTTAATTTAGCTTTATGTTTTATGGTTTCAAGGAATTCCTCTCCTAGTTCCCTTAATTGTTTTAGAAATTCTGTCATTCTATTAGAAGACCTCCCATTTTCCACATCTACTGCCCCAACGAGCAATAACTTTATTTTCGTCTTGAGGCATTTTAACTTGAACGATAGTGCAATTATTGGGGCAATCTCCACATAGAAATGCTGAAGTTTTGAATTCAATATCTCCAACATTTAATCCTCGGAATAATGTTTCTTTTGGATGTTCTAAGTAATAATCTCTAACCAAAATTGCCATCCCTAAAGCTCCCATTAATACATTATATTTAGGAACAATAACTTTTCGTTCCAAATGTCTTTCAAATGCCTGGATAATCCCCTTATTATAGGATACTCCTCCTTGAAAAATTATAGGCTCTTCTAATTCTTTTCCTTTAGATAGATTGTTCATATAGTTGCGAACTAAACTATCACAAAGCCCGGCGATAATATCTTCTTTAGAATATCCTGCATTTTGTTTATGTATCATATCAGATTCCGCAAAAACGGTACATCTCCCCGCAATACTAACAGGATTAGTTGATTTCACGGCATAATCACCAAACTGTTCAATTGGTATTCCCAATCTAGAAGCTTGATGATCAAGAAAAGAACCTGTACCAGCTGCGCATACGGAGTTCATTGCAAAATCTACAATTATACCATCTCGAAGGATTATTATTTTTGAATCTTGACCTCCAATTTCTAAGATTGTCCTAACATCGGGATATAAAGATTGGGTTGCTACTGCATGAGCTATAATCTCAGTTTTAGCGAGATCTCCACCTACAATTGCTTTTGTTAGATATCTAGCAGAACCCGTCGTACCACAACTGCGGATTGCATACTCTAACAATTCTTCATTTTCTTCAATTTTAGATTTTAATTCCTCCATTCCTGCTTTAGCAGATTCAATAGGAGAACCTCGATTTCGTAAGAAAACACTCGTAAGAACTTCCCCATCAATATCCATTAACACAAATTTACAAGTAACGCTTCCTATATCAATTCCAAGAAAGGCATCTTGTTTTCCATCTTCTTTTATAGTTTTATCTGATGCTTCTACCATTTATTTCACATTATTATGTTTGTAATAATTGAGTACATTCATTATAGAAATTATCTCCAAAATGTGGATATATCTTTCTATTTCCATTTGCTTGAAATTCTTTATTGTTCTTGATCTCCTGCTTTCTTCTATCATTCATTAAATCTACAAACGCTTCTAATCGCGTACGGAATCCTCCTTCTGCGTCGGCGTGTTCATCAAATGAAAAATATATAATAGGAAGGTCATACATTCTTTTAAGCTTATTTGTAATGATGGTTCGGGCCGTTACCTCTGGCATACAGGTGAAAGGGTACGAATGAACAAATCCATCAAAGCCAGCTTTAGCCTTGTCAATATATTCACCAAGAACCCATATACATTCTCCCCCAATATCCATTGGGACATAGGGATGAGATAAATGCTCCAACCATTTTCTGTGATAGTTCAAATGAAATTTATGAACAACCCAATCATAGAGACTTAAAGATTGATGAAGTTCAACTCCCATTTCTCCTAATTTTCTGCGGATATCAAGATTTACGTATGGTTCTAAGCTAATATGGATCTCTCCTGAAAGTCCAACTCGTAGTGGATTTCTAGTTTTGTCCACATCGAGCTTATGGAAATCTTCCTTTATGTTATTTTTAAACTTTCTTAATCCTTTGAGGTTATTAGTTTGATCAAGTTTATCTAATAAATTCTTAACTATCTTTGTAGTATCTCCTTGATTTCTTTCATAAGCGCGGAATAAACCCTCCGCAGTTTGAATATCATTTAATAACTTAGCTTTTTTTATGAAGAAAATCACAGCTTTAACAAATTTAGAGTACATAAATAAATCTCTTCTTCCACTAACTTCTAGAAGCGGCTGTACCCATTTAAACTCGAGTAAATCTGCTTGATCTAGAGGTATTACTCGCACATTTTTATACCCCATATCATGTAAAAGGCGTTCTTGAACTGCATGATAAAACCCAAAACGACATGGACCGCAATCTATTGCCATTACTAGTGTATCTGCTCCCTTTTTTATAGCACTTACAAAATCTCCTAAAGTTGCTTTGAAAGGAAAACACACAAACTCAGGACTATATTTTACTCCAATTTTTATAGCTTCACGATTAGTTGGATCAGGAAGTACAACTTCAATATCGAGTTGCTCGAACAATGTTTTAAACGCTACTACATTCGAACCCATATTTGGAAATGATAATATCATGTATTACAGAACTCCGTACTCTAATCAATTCTATTAGTTGTTTTTAAAGGTATTATTTTACATTTGCTTAAATAAACTTTTGTTTAAATAACAAAGCAAACAATAAAAAATTACCCATTATAAACAAATTATCAAAAGTATGAATTCTATTATTAAAAAACTCAGATTAAATTAATAAATTTCATCAATTCATGATCCCAACTCAAGATGTATAACTTCTTTCAATAATTTCACAGATATTGGTAAAAATTTGACCATTAAGTCTGTACTATTCAGTGTCAATTTAGTCTATATAACTAAAATTTATATGTTTGAAATTTCATGGAATTCAAAAGGAATATTATGAGAACTACTAGAAATTTTGACTTAGAATAAAAGTATTCAAAAGGAGTTAATTCAAACATGAGTAAAGTTGAAGAAGTTACAAAAATACTTAAAGATCTTGAGGAAAAAGTATCAGATATTATTGGTTCAGCCGTGATAAGAACTAATGGATTGATAATAGCCTCTGCTTTACCTAATGAGGCTAATGAGAGAATGATAGCAGCAATGTCAGCAGCACTTTTAGGTACATCAAAAAGATCTGCAGAAGCTCTATTTAATGGGACATTTAAAAGTCTTAACTTAGAACTAGATAAAGGGAATATGTTTCTCATTGGTGCTGGTCGTGTGATCTTAGTAGCTATAACAAGCAAAGAACCCAATATAGGATTGATTACATTAGAAATGGAAGATACAAGTAATAAAATTAAAGATTATTTTAGTGTGGAGGGGTGATTCATTCATGAGTGAAAGATTAAAAGAGAGATTAAAACAATTAAAATTTATTTCTTCTATGTTCAGTATGGCAATGGATGAATTTAATAATGTAATGGGTCCAGAAACTATTCAGACTATTTTTAGATTAATAGGAGAACGTCAAGGAGAAGAAGTTGAAAAAAGATTAAGAGAAAAATATAACATCGACAAATGGACTCCAGAATTATTTGCTGAAAAAATGTCCAAAGATGTAATCGATCCCGCGGTAGGGACTGGATCATCAGAGATAATTGTCAAAGGTAATGAATTATCGGTTATAGTCAAGGATTGCCCGTTTAAACGTGCTGGAATCAAAATTGCTAATAAATTTTACTGTACATATACTGAAGGTTTAATCGAAACCGCTGCGAAAAAAGCTTTAAGTGCTAAAGAATTTGAAAGTATTGAATTAAGAGCTGTAGCTAAGTGTGATTGCAAATTTCTTCTTAAACTATAAATTTTTAAGATTATAAGTATAAAAAATTAATATACATTTTTTTTATTTTCATAATTAAAATAATGATTCTTTCAATTCTTATTCTAAAAAGAACTGGGGAAAATCTATGCAGTAGG
Organism: Promethearchaeota archaeon; assembly: GCA_016839655.1. The sequence goes on from JAEOTW010000030.1 coordinate 16,296, forward strand.
ACATTTGGGAATACTGAATGGAGTGAGACATTAACAAGTGGTTTTATTTCCGCTACTTTTAATTTTACACAACAAACATTTGGAACTGAAATTAACGAATTAGAGTTGGGGCCATATCGATTAATGTTTGAATTTACTGAGGATATTATAATTGTAGCTTTTTATGAGAAAACTGATAGCATTATAAACATTCGAAAAAAACTTGGAGAATTAAAGGAAATAATTTATGATAAATATAAATCTGCTTTAAAAAGCGATATATGTAGCCATGAAGAATTTGAAGGATTAAACGAGATTATTGATAAATTAGTAGCTGAATCTTCAGAAATTGATATCACAGATGATTTGAAGAAAAAATATGAAGAAATTTTAAACAAATTCCGATCAAATGTAGAAATTTTGGATTGTGATTTAATCACTAGTACTGGTGTTCCACTGACAAAAAAATGGAGTAGGGAATTTTTAGATCTTTGTCTAAGAATCATTGATGCATTTTGGAAATCGAAGCAATATGTCTTAGATCAAATCATTCTCACTTATGAACAACGTAGCTTAATATTATTTAAAGTAAATAACAATTTTGTACTTTCAGCACTAGTCAGAAGAAATACTCCTATTGGGTTAGCCACTTTTATGGTTGAAGAAGTCGCAAACAAAATAGCTAACCTTGAATGAAAGCTTTTAAATATATAATCGAGATTATAAATATGGGATTTTTATCTAAAATTTTTGGGCAAAAGGAAGAACAAGGGATCAAAGAAATTGAAGGAGATATGGAAAAATTAAAGAAAAAAACTAGTGCCGAAATGATAGTTATTTTTGGAATTGGTGGTAGATTGAAGGGTTTACCTTTAATTTATTCTTCTGATGATGAGAATGATGTAAAACGACTTTCAGCTAGATTACATGAAGTTATCGATCCAATCACTAAAATTTCAGATGATAGAACTATTCGTGATTTTATTGTAAATTATAATGATTCAATTTTATTTTTCAAGCAAGTAATGACAAATATTGGCTATTTCGCAATGTTTGGAAATAAAAATGATTTATTAGCGCTTAAGCAATGGATATATAGTAAAGAAAAAGTGTTAAAAAATCTTCTCCATGATTAGAGTGGCCATTAATTTATCAGTTAGATAACACTGTCAGGATATATATCTTCTGTTCCTGCAGGTCCATCAATTGAATAATTTCCAAATCCAAGGTAATCTGACCAATAATTTCCTCTTTTATTTACATCGTCATACCAATAATTGTTATTTCCTTCATCAAATGCTTGACTATTGATCGTACCCGTTAACCTACCATCAACTTCGTAGTTTTCTAAATAAGCATTATCGATTAAAATATTATGATAGATCTCATTCCAATTAGCATTGCCCACAAGCGCTATTCCGTGCTGTGGACTCATTTTTATCGTATTGTTGATAATAACATTATGACTCGAATATCGTATATTAATACCTTGATAGTTATTGGCTTCAATTATATTCAATTTTATTAAGCAATATGAAGCATAATTTAGATGGATTCCTTGCATAAAATTTCTACATGTATTAGCTAATATAGTACTGTTTGTTGTATCACTTAAACCTATCCCACCACCATCTCCAGTTCTTGAAATACATGTATTATTAATAATCCATGCAGTACCCGCTGATACATCCATAAGTCTTATCCCTATATAACCTGTGTATACAAGACAGTTTTTAATTACAAAAAAAGAATTCGTGTTTGATATACTAATCCCTATAGAAGAACTACCACTTGCACTGATTGTATAATCTTTGATAATATAAGGATTATTTTGTGAGCCATTTCCAGGAAAGCTATGTGTTATGAAATCTTCATCGGACTCAATTTCGATTGGTGGGTGAAAACTAGGATTATAAAAGAAGTTAATCGTGAATATTACTCCTAAAGTTGATGAAATGATGATGATAGAACCCAAAATTAAAATATTTTTATTTTTTTTTAGAGATTCTATATTCATTTTATTCGCTTAAAATGGGGTAAATTGAATACATCATTATAATCAGCTTTTATTTAAATTGATTCTTAAGGTTCAATTTATTAGTCAAAATAAGTTGATTAAATTATTAAAACATATAAGCACAAAATAGTATAATCGGGTTTTAATATCTCTAAAACATTTTAATTATTATACTTCCCATTATCGCCATAATTGCTATACTTAGCATTATAATAAGAAATATTGCTAAATTTTGTGCTTGTAATGCTGCTGAGTATTTTGCTAATGCTTCATAATAAAGTTTTTCACCTTCAATAATTTCTTCCCCCAAACCTCCAGTGACTTCCCAAAATGTTATTTTTTCTGCCCATTGTCTATTTTCATCAATGATACTTTTCTGTTCTTCTATTATTGATTTTTGAAAAATTATTTGCTTTGAACTTAATGTGATCAATATCCCAGAAATAGCGATTAAAGTTAATCCGAATCCCAATATGATTGATTTCCTTTCAATTTTTCTCATGAAACCAACTCAGGTTAAAAAATAATTGACTCTACAATAAATTAATCATGTTTTCTTATTTAATGTTTTTTTATTCATGATTTAGGGAAAACAATTAGGAATTAATGTTAATTACTTTTTCGGATTACAAAATTTTTTATTCAAATTATTTCTCTAGAATAGATCAAAGAATATATGGAAAGATAATAAGACTTGAGTTCTGATTTAAAGAAAGAAAAAAAAAAAGGATAAAAAGGAGAAGAAGACAAGATCTAATTCTCCAGTACCCGAAGAACACATTGAAAATCATAAAGAATCTGAAAAAACAAATATTCTTTCAATGCTAGATAAATTAGATAACATTAGCAAGGCAAAAACTAGGATAACTGAAGAAAAAATAAGAAGAGGATTGATCAAAAGTCAACCAACAGAAGACGAAAAGAAAACTAGAAAGAAAGAAATTGCGATTAGTGAAGTTAAAAAAAGAATTGAAGAATTAAAGGAATTTAAACAAAATTACTTAGAAAGTGGAGAAAAGGTTGAAGCAATTGAAGTTGCTAAAAAGATCATTGATATTGCGAAAATAAATGGTATGAATCTTATAGTAAAAGAAGAAAAAAGGTTTATTGACAAGATCCAAGCAGAAATTAGTCCTAAACAACCCATTGATACACAAATAGCCGAACTAAAAAAAAAAAGACATGAATATTACGTACAAAAAAAGTTTGATGAGGCAATTCAAATTGCAGAAATAATAATAGATTTAGCTAAAGAAGCTAATTTAATTAAGACAATAAAAACTGAAGAAAATTTTATTAATTTAATAAAAAGTAAACTTAATCAAACTGCGTCAAAGGAGAAATCTCCTGAAGAACTTGGAGATTTGGGCTTTATTGGGCATATTGAAAAAGAAGGTAAAGCAAAAAATAGTGGAATAATTCATAAAGAGAGAATTAGAACTTTAGAAATTGATAGAATGAAGGAAGAGAAGCAAAAATTCGAAGAAGAAAAGAGAGAATTTGAGCTCAAAGTACAAAAATTTCAAGAAGAAAAAGAAGCATTTAATTGGGAAAAACAAATGCTTGAAGAAGTGAAAAAAAAGGAAAGAAATAGAGATGATAACTTAACTAAAGAGAAAGTAAAACCAGAAATTGACAAAACTGAAAATAATGCTAAATCAGAACTCGAAGAAAAAGAGTCGAATTTCAAGAGAAATGTTGAGGTATTTAACCAGGACAAATTAAAATTTGAAAAAATAAAAGCATTACTTCAATTAGAAAGAAAGAACATTAAAGAAAGGAAAAATAAAATTAGACAAGAAAAATTTGCTTTTGAGAAGGAAAAACAGAAATTTGAATCGGAAAAACTAAAATTCAAAGAAGAGAAAGATACTTTTATATGGGAAAAGCAAATGTTTGAAGAAGTGAAGAAATTTGAGACTGATAAAGGCTAATTTATGTTTCTCTCTATTTGAAAATCTAATTCTATAAAAAGTATAACAACCTATTGGTCATTAATTGTTATTTATAATTTCTATAGGGATACTTGTTTATGTCATCTAAAATGCAATTAATTTTTTGAGATTGGCGTTTAGGCAGAATTCTTATGTTTATTTTTATCACCAGTTCAGTTTGATTGGGATTAGGAGGTTCAATGATGAATATAATTCTTGCGGGGATTGCAGGAGCAACCTTATCCGCTAGGGATTTTTTCCTAGATTATTTAGGAGATTATCAAAAAGATCGTGACTCAGGTAATATGAAAAATCCCATAGCGAGGGGGAGTTTATCTCCACGTGGGGGTGTTATATTTATAATTTCATGATTTTTAATAATTAGTAAAAATAACAAACCATTAAATTATTTACTTAATTGTCTAAAAAGCAATTTATGTATGTACTATTTGGATATACTCATATGAATCTAAATATTATTTAAATAACTAAACTAACATTATCATACCATATACTAATATATTACTTTTCTTAATATAGAAGATATGCTAAATATCTTTGTATAAGAGATTGATAAAATTTTTTTAGGAGACTATTTGGGTTATGGAAAGGAATAGAAGAACTTCATTAATTTTATTATTAATTCTCACAAATTTAAGTTTAACATTTTTTATTTCATTTAATTTAAATGATTTTAATAGCTTTAATTCTGAAAAGGATAATGACCTTGAACAAAATCTAGATGAATTTAAGGGGATTCATTTATCTACAAACGGTCCAACGGGTAAATACAATTTCAAATACTATAAAATTATTACTCTTAACCATTCAAAAGTCATTGGATCAAGTAATTATACTAATTTTCCAGTACTTGTCTCAATTTATGACGCAGATTTACATACCAAAGTTCAATCTAGTGGTAATGATATTGCCTTTGCTAATGATACTGCTTGGTTAAATCACGAAATTGAGCTTTTCGATCAAGTTGGTAATGGAACTCATGCTCAACTTATAGCATGGGTACAAATTCCTTTATTACGTGTTTCTGACTATACTAATATTACAATGTATTACGGTAATCCCTATTTATCTTCCCAAGAAAATCCAACAGAAGTATGGGATGATAATTATAAAGGAATCTGGCATATGACTGAAGTTGACGCTCTAGATTCTACATCCAATCAAAAAGATGGAACCGAATACGGGGGGGTTTCAAATCTTGATGGAAAAATTGGTAGCTCGAATTATTTTGAAGGAGTTAATGAATTTATTGCCATAGGCAACGTAGGACCTGAGATAAAAACAATTGAGTTTTGGATGAAACCAAGTAATCTTGGTAGTGGTGGTTCAGTTGAAACGAGTTGGAAAAGACCATCTGCAACTGGAGATGACCATGATCAATGGAGTAATCCTAAATATGCCTTTGAAAGTAACGATTCTTATTCAATAGGATCTCAAAATACTTATCAAGATTGGTATAATTTTTCCTTGAATGTACCAAATGGAGCTACTATTAATGGAATAGAACTAGAGATTGAAGCATCATATTCCTCTCCTGCGGAGGGCTTAGTTGCACTTTCTTGGAACGGTGGAAATACTTATACCACCTCAGAGTCCAAACCATGGGATGTTTCAGGTGATAATAATGAGACTTTTGGAGGTACTGCAAACGATTGGGGGCACACCTGGACATCAGATGAACTTAATAACAATAATTTTCGAGTAAGAATACAACGTAGTTCTCATGCCTCTGGTACATTAGCTGTTGATTGTATATATGTTAAGGTTTATTATAATTATGATTTTATGAGAATCGCCGATTTAAACGGTATATCACGGATTGAAATTGTTGAGGGGCAATTATTAACTACAAATCTTCCTGATACAACAACTATCTATATAGATGGAAATAAACAGTCTTCGGTATCTACAAATTGGCAATATATAGTAATAACTAATACAGAAGGGATAAATATTACTAATCTGGAATTAGGGAGGACGTTAACTGATTATTTTGACGGAATCATCGATGAACTCCGTATTTCAGATACTTTGAGAATACCCGAATCATTTAACACCTCATATCATAATCAAAACGATCCTGAAACTTTTTGTAATATTAGTCAAGAGGTGAAATTTAATATTGATCCTCCAATTTACTCAAACTTAACTGAAAGTTCAAATACATTAGAATTGGGAGATACAGAAATTATATCGATTAATGCAACTGATTTATCTGGAATTAGACAAGTCAAAATTGAATTTGAGGGTACTAATGACTCTATGACAAATATTTGGGGTGATATTTGGCAATATGATTCATGGACTCCATCTAATACGGGAAATTATGTATATACAATACACATTGAAGATAATTGTGGAATTTGGAATTCAGTTAGTGATTCAATTAATGTGGTTGATACTACACCGCCAAATCCCCCTATAATAGTTAGTGCGCCAACTAATGGAACATATAGTACTTTAGTTTTTGATTGGGAAGATGGTTATGATCTTTCTGGTATTTCATCCTATAGTTTTATTATTGATAATGAATCTGATCCAGATGAAACCCCAGGATTTATGTACAACATTAATATTACCTATACAGGCTCTATCAGCAGTTATTTAGAATTAACTGAAAGTTTTGCTCCTGGCACATATTATTATTTTTTACTTCAAATTGATGGAGCGGGATTAAAAAGCAATTACACAATGGGATCTTTTAATATTCTATCGATAAACGGTGGAGGAAATGGACTTACAGTTTTGGACTTATTACCCTACATATTAGGTAGCGTAATTGGCTCAGTCGCTGTAATTGTTATATTAAGAAAAAGAATTCTCAATAAAATACATCCTCCTAGAAAGAAGATACCATTGAAAATGATACTTACTCATATCAACAAAATCTCTGCTAGTTCAAAATATGTGTCTGAAAAGGATAAATATAAAGAAATTTTTTACGAGGAGCCAACAGATAAAGAAGAATTAATTGAAAAACCTGATTTAGAAAAACAATTAGATGAAATTAAGTTATTAGGAGAAGAATTATTTGATGAAGGCGCTTATATAGAAGCTCAAAAGCAATTTGAACTTGCAGAACAACATCTTATAAAGATAGGAAAAAAGGATGAAGCAGCATATTATACAAATTTAGTCGCAGAAATTAAAAGATTGAGCAAAGAACACGAAATCAAATTAGAAAATTTGGAATATGAAAAAAGTAGCAATAATTTCTTAAGGGTAATGGAAATATATATTGATTTAATTAAAATCATTAAAAATTTAAAAGATGTTGACACATCGAAAATGTACCAACATGAGTTAATTCAAATAGTGGAAGATGGAAATCTAAAGATCTCTGATTTAGAGGATAAACGAAATAAATTGGAAGAACAAGCTAAATATTATTTCGATCAAAATCTATTTAAAGAAGCAGTAAAACTTTATGAAAATTGTGAAGAAATTTCTCACATTCTACTTCAATTAGGCAGAGTAGAAGAAAACTATAATATAGACAAATTTAAAGAAAAAATTAAAGTAATTAAATTCAGCAAAATTAAACAAAAAAAGAGGAAATAAATCATGAAGAAAATTCCAGGTACATTATATCATATAGGGATTATGAGTACGAGTGACGATAAACTTAATCTAAAAATGTGGTATAGAAATCAGATAATTTTTGAGAAGTCAAAACTAA
>JAEOTW010000177.1 GCA_016839655.1 Promethearchaeota archaeon
GTTATAGAAAATTTATCTTGCGACATAGAGCATCATATTACACAAGATGTTAAAAATTCATTGGAAGAATTCCTTTCAAAATACTTAGATGGATAAATTTAATTAGTATCCATTATTCATTGAAACAACTAACTTAATAAATTCTTTCACTATGAATTAAGATGTCAGAAGAATTAAAGCAGAGAGTTGAATTTGTACAAAACCAATTTGCAGATTTTTCTAATTTTATCGAATTACCTGATTTTAGGTCTTTTCTATTATGTACTCTAATCAGTCAAGTACCCACGAATATTTTAGCTCAAATGGGCTTAGGGGGTAATAAGGAGGTAATCAGTTTACCATATAATCCTATCCTTAAGATCTATTATCAAAAAATAAACCTTATCTCATCAGGGTCATTAATAATATACGTTAAAAGCGACCCGATTTCTGAGAAGTTTATATTAGAAAAAGATGATTCTATAATTAAAAAATACTTAAATTCAAATGAAATGAGCCTAGCTTTTCGAGGAAAGGAAAAATTTTTACTCCCTATGGTTAGTGACTGCAGTACTTGTAATGGTACAATCGAATCAAAAATAACAGTAAGAGTTGATGATCTATTTCACTCATTAGAAAGCTTTATGGCGGTGGCGGAACCTAATTTACTGTTTGTTTTTGCTGCAAAAAGTGCCCAAGATCCCGATATATTATTTACTTTTAATATGATGCCAGAGATGCCAAATAGAACTGATCAAAAAGTTTTAAAAATTGATATATTCATGGATAAGGAACACAACACAAAAGATATTACTTATATAAAGAGGGAAGAGGATTTTATCATAAAATATCTCAAGGATATTAAAAATGTTAGTCATGCTGACATTTACAAATCTGCATATTCTTTGTTATTACACCTTAAATCTTTTGATAAGCCATAATTTATTTTTTTCCACCTTTTTTGCCTATTATGTCTTTAAATTAAACCTCTAATGATAAATTAGTCTTATTATCGTCTTAATATTGTCATATATTTATGAAAAATTTGAAATTTCCATATTCGTTAGACCTTAAACGGTTAATACAATTAAAGGATTAATATATCGAATTTATAAACCATCCGACAGAATATATAAAATATAAAATCAATTTAATATAATGTATTCTAATTCCGGGACTAAAGGGTTGAGAATTATGAAGATTATAACAATAAATTTACCAGAAAAATATTTGCAAGCAATTCAGGTTTTAAATGATATGGGAATTTATCCTTCCCGAAGTGAGGCAATAAGGATCGCTTTGGGGGATTTTCTTTCGAAAGAGCTCAAAATGTATAATGATCTTGACGATGAGAGCTTTAAAATACTTATCCGTAGTAAAAAAAATATGCTTAATCAATAAAACTTTATTCTTTTTTTTTAGTTAGTTGCAGATTTATTTATTTAAATATTAAGACAACCTAATTTAAGTTATAATAATCTTCTAAAATCCTTGATATGTTTTGAAGAATATAAATCCTGTGCTTGTATTAACAATTCTAACTCTTTTTAGTAGTGCGTTGTTTAGTATTATAACTCCGATGTCCCAAGAACTTTCTACTGCTTTAAATTTTGGTGAAAATCAGGTTGCTTTTATAAATTCAATGTTCTTAATAGTTGGGGCTATTTTTTCTTTAATATGGGCAATTTTAGGAGATAAATTTCCTAGAAAAACTCTATTAATTATTTCCACGACCGAATGGGCAATTTTTACTTTTTTTACAATTTTTTCATCTAATTTTCTTTCTCTCTTAGTATTTCAATTGATTACAGCTATAGGGTTTGGTGCAACATTGCCCTTAATATTTTCATTAACAATAGATCTAGCTGAACCTCAAAATCGAGGTAAACGGTTTGGTAGCTTGAGTGCTGTTTATGTATTGGGGAATGGCTTAGGTCAAATTCTGTCTGGTTTCTTAATCGATTATTATTCTTGGCAAGTACCAATCCTTATTATTTCTATAAGTGGAGTTTTTTGTATAGGTTTATTATATTTTTTTGATGAACCACTAAGAGGCTCTGGAGATGAAATTTATCAAGCGAATGATGAAAATGTTCCAGAATTTAGTTATAAGATAAAGATGATTGACTTTAAATATATTTGGAAAGTTAAAACTACAGTCTGGATATTATTTTTAAACCTCGCAATGTTTATATCTATTGGCGCGATCTCATCTTTTTTTATTTCGATGCTAAAGAATGATTATAATGTTAGTTCCACCTTAGCAACCGGATTCTTAATTTTGGTTTTTGGTAGTCAAGTACCATCAGGACCTGTAATTGGAGGAATAGGAGATCGAATCTTTGAAAATGATAAAAATGGGAGAATGAAAGTTGTTTTTGCCTGTCTATTGACAGGTTCTATCTGTTATATTATAGCTTTTTCATTATTTTTCATTTTAAATGGATTTATAACTGTAATAATCTTTCTTTTTTTCTCTTTAGTGGGGGCTTTTCTATTTGGTGGTATTGATCCTTTAACCCAAGCAACATTAGGAGAAATTAATCCCCCTCAAATCAGATCAACCATTTATAGTATTAACTATTTAACCTTTACTCTTGGCAGAAGCATAAGCTTGTTGATTTTAAGTCAATTCTTTTTATTATTCAATAATTTTTATAGTCCGGGATATTTTATTTTAGCAGTAATGGCATTAATGTGTACTTTGATACTTTATCCTATTTTAAAATTATTACCTCTCGATATTGACAAAATTCAATCTAAACAAATTTAAATCAAAACAAATTACTCTCAAATAGGGAAATTATTATGGATATTGATGTTGATGTTTGTAATGGTTGCAGGCAATGTGTTGTAGTCTGTCCTGTTCAAGCAATACAAATGATAGATAATAAAGCCGTTGTTGACGAAGAAAAATGTGTAGAATGTTCAGTTTGTTACAGAGATGCAAATTGCCCCGTTAACGCAATTAGGAGGAAAAAATTAATATGGCCTAGGGAGATTAGAATTCCTTTCAGTAATGTAATAGCTACTCACCGAATCACTGGGATTAGTGGAAGGGGAACTGAGGAAATGAAAACTAACGATGTAACTAATCGATATGGGTTTGGAGAAATCGGAGTGTCTATTGAGCTAGGTCGACCAGGAGTAGGAACTGAATTTAGAAATATTGAGTTATTTACAACAAGATTTTCAAACATAGGGGTAAGTTACGAAGAAAAAAGCCCTGTTACCTCTTTACTTATTGACGATGATGGACATATTAATGAGGATGTAAAGGGGGAACGCGTTCTTTCTGCAATAATAGAATTTAAAATCCCCGGTGAAAAATTACCTCAAATTTTAGAAGTAATTCGTAAGGTTGAGAAAGAAATTGATACTGTTTTTACCGTTGGAATTGCTTCAAGAATAGATAAAAACAATACTGAAGATATCATACATCGCATATCTCAATTAGGTTTTGAAGTAAGACCAAATGCAAAAATAAATATAGGGCTTGGAAAGCCATAAAATTAAGGAGGTACTAAA
>JAEOTW010000178.1 GCA_016839655.1 Promethearchaeota archaeon
AATAATTTTAAACTTACTAATGAAATATGTTATATAATATTATTAGTTTAGGTTTTTTAATAATTAACGTTTTTTCTAGATGTACGTAATATTGGGATTTATAGACTTGAAAAAGAATGGAATAAAATTATAAATACATATTAATATTAAAAATATAATATTAATTAATTAAGTAATTTTTACTTTAATCAATTTTTCAATAATATTAGAGGATTTGAATAGAACGTGGTTTCAAAAGAACAGAAAAAGATTGAACGAGTAATAAATTTTATGAAAAAAGGCTTAACTTCTTTAGCTGATGATCTAGGGGATACAGTAAAAGGAATAAATGATTTTATTAAATCATTGGCTAAAGCTCAGAAAGATTTGAAAGAAGTTTCTGTCGTCGAAGAGGTTCAAACTGTGAGTACCTCCTCTAAAAAAATACTTGCTCCTTCAGATGGTCAAGCTAAAACTGCAGCGGCAAGTACATTATTCTCATTATTAAGTAGTGGAAGTCCAGCTCCCGCCCCTGCAGCAGCTCAAGTGAGTGGTATTCCGACAGCACCAGCACCTCCCGGGGGAGGACCTCCCTCTGCCCCTAAACCTCCAAGCGCTGGTCCTCCGAAAAAAGCAGGACCCCCTACAGCCCCCCCAAGTGGCGGTGGACCTCCTAAAAAGCCTAGTTTACCTCCAGCTCCAAAATTGCCCCCATCTGGTGGTGGACCTCCAACTGCACCTTCTAGTGCAGGTCCTCCAAAAACTCCTAGTCCTGGTCCACCTGCAGCACCATCATTTGCAAAAAGACCTGGTCCTTCAGCCGCGGGACCTCCTATAGCACCAGGAGCAGCAGCAGTGGCGCCAAAAGCTGGTGGAGGATTAAGTTCTCTTCGTGATGAGATGTTAGATGAACTAAATCGTCTAAAGAAAATCATGAGAGGAGAATAAGAACCTTAAGTTTATTCTTCTTTTTTTTTTGAAAATTTAGGTTTAATACAATTTTTTTAATAATTAAAATAATATAATAGATATAGTTATTTAGGGTAATTATCTTAAATTAAATTCTGAAATATTTAGGCATGGGAAATATTACAGTCGTTCTTGATATTGGGCAATTTTCAACAAAAATTGGATTTGCAGGGGAAGATACGCCCTCTCAAGTATTCCTTACAATGGTTGGTAAACCTAAATATCAAGATGTTGGTGTTAATTATGGTGGTAAAGAGTCTCGTGAAGATGAGATATATGTAGGAGATGAAATTCAATCAATTGGATTATATAAGATTTTTCATCCAATTGAAAAAGGAATTGTTGTAGATTGGAACCATATAACAAATATCATTGATTATATCTTTTATAACTTAAGAGTTGATCCGACACTTGTTAATGTATTACTTGCAGTTCATCCCTTATTTCCACATAAAGATTTAGCGAAAATATTTGAATTATTTTTGGAACGATATCAATGTATGGCTTTTTATCCTGTATTAGATTCAATGTTAACATTATATTCTGGAGGTTTTCAAACGGGTTTAATTGTAGAAATTGGGGATAGTAATACAAGAATAGTTCCAATATATGAAGGATATAAATTAGAGCATGCAGTTAGAATCTTAGATATCGGGGGAAGAGTATTAACTCGTTATATGGAACAAGTTTTGGAATCTATTGGATGGTCAGTTGATTCTTCAATACGTAGAGAACTGGTAAGAGTTTTAAAAGAAAAAGCATGCTTCGTTTCATTAGATTATAATGAAGATCTAAAACTTAGTGAACAATATGAAAAAGAATATTCCTTACCTGATGGTTCTACAATTTCACTTAATAAAGAACGATTTATTGTTCCAGAATTGTTATTTAAACCAGCTTCAGAGTTAGAAGAGGATGCATTACATGTAGCAATTATGGATGTGATAGAGTCATGTGACTTAGACATTCGTCCAGAACTGTTAAACAATATTTTTCTTTCAGGAGGATCCTCAATGTTTCCTAATTTAAAATCCCGGATTTATCAGGAGTTAGAATTAGAACTTGCTAGAAGGAAAAAGAAAAATCTTGGAATCCGGATTATTGCTCCAATGGAGCGAACTTTTTCTGTATGGATTGGTGGGTCAATATTGGCGTTGATCCCTGAATTTTCTCAGAATTGGATTACACGTGCGAAATATTATAATGAGGGAATACCACCAAATTTATTATAAATGATTTTTTATAATCTTGAGGAAATATCTCAATAATACAGAGATCATATATTTTGTTAAATAAAAATTCTCAATATTAATTCATATTATACACATCATATATGAAGTGATAAAAAAATATGGAAGATTTTGAAGATAATCCTTACTATAAACCCAATTACTCAAAATTGTTTAATAAAATAAAAGATATCAATACTCCCATAAAAAATGAAATATTAATGGCACTTCTTGATGGGCAGTGGCATTCTGAGTTAGAATTGATAAGAGCTACAAAAAAACAACATGAATTTATAGGAGCTGTTACATTGGGTACCATGGTTTCATCATTGAATCACTATATTAAAAACAATTATCTCCAAAAAAAAATTGTAAATGGAAAAATGCTTTATAAACTTAATGATAATTACGTGGGATTAACAAGAGCAGCATACCGCTTTGATTCAAAGAATTTCTTTTAGGAAATTTCTTTATTTTCTTATACATTTACCTTTGAATATTATAAATTTTTCGCAATTTGAACAAAATCCCTTTCCTGATTTATCATTCAACCCCTCATTCCAGCATTTAGGACATAAATAATAATTATAATATTTATTATTCTTTTTGAGAGAGATATTAAAAATATTAAAATTGCAGATTGAGCAAGTCGAATCTAATAATTTCAATTTTCCATTTTTTGGTAATGATAAGTACTGCTTACAATTATCATTAGAACAAACTAAAAATCGTTTAGTTTTTGCGTTTATGAATTTCATTGGATGTGAATTACAAAAAGGACAATTTGAAGTAGTAAGTGGAATGGTATATTCGATCTTATAATTCTTAATCTCATTGACTAATTTATGTTTATTTACCAAAAACTTATCGAATAGTTGTAGAAATTCGTTTCTTACCTCATTGATAACATCTTTCATATGTCGCGTTTTTATCTTAATTTCTTCAAGCTTAATTTCTACTTTCCGTGTAAATTCAGGTTTTAAAAAAGGAAGCCATATCTTCATGAGATTTTCAATTATAAAAATACCTAAATTGGTTATTTTGTAATGACGTTTTATTCGTTCAGTTAATTTACGAGTTATTAATATTTTTATTATGACAGGTCTAGTCGATTTCGTGCCTAAATGATTTTTTTCCATTAGTTTTAGCAATGTTGTGTCTGTGTATCTAGGGGGTGGTGAAGTTTCTTTTTCACTAAATATAATCTCTTTTATTGGTACTTTATCACCAACAATTTGGATTGCTGTATCATATCTCGGTTTAAGGAAAGGGGCAATTTCTAAGAAACCAGGAGAGATTAGAGAAACGATCTGAGCATTGAATTGTTCATCTTTAATTAGAATTTTTAAGAATTGTTTAGATTCCAGAGCATCTTCTCCAAAAAGAGCAAGATAATGACGAGCAAGAATATCATAAACTTTTTTTTGTAAATCATTCTCAAATCTAGGACTATTGATATTTAAACTTTCAAGGGGTGTAATAGGGGGATGATCTCCCATATCTTTTTTTCCTTTTGTTGGAATTATCCTATTTTGTTTTAATAAGTCTAAAGAATAGTTTTTAAACCGGGTATGAGATGTGAATTTTTGTATAATATCTTTATGTTTAAAATCTAATTTGTAAACATCACTATCTGTTCTTGGGTAAGAAATTAGCTTATTTAAGTACAATGCATTCATTGTTTGCATAGCTCTATTTGCAGAAATTCTTAAATTCTTTGTTAGAAGTATCAAAGCTTTTGAAGTATTCAATGGGGTGGGTGGAGATCTTTTAATGACTTTCTTAGAATTATCTATTATGTGTCCTATGTTCTCATGTCTAATTTTTTCATATATCTGTTTAACTTTTGTTTCTTGATTTTTATTGAAAGGGTTTTGGTGATGATGTGCTTTAAAAATTCCTTTTGAATGAATTAAATCAGCATCAATTAAAAAGTAAAGTTCTGGAACAAAATCCAAAATCTCTTTATCTCTGAGATATATTAAATATAGTAAACAAGTCTGAACCCGTCCAATTGATGTAAATCTAACTCTAAATTTATTGAGTAATGGACGTAAAGTATTTGTTACTTCTCTAGTGGCAGAAAAACCAATAAAAGCGTCTATTATTGCTCGAGCCTCTCCTGATTCACCCCAACTGTATTTTGGTGTTATGAGGTTGTTAAATTTATTTATAATTTCACCTTTTTGGAGGGAACTTAGCCATAATTGTGATACTTTTATACTAGAATTTACTTGTTTTACAAAGGGAAGTGCATCAAATAGACCAATATTACATCCTTCAATATCAGCATCAGTTGAGATAATTACATGATCACATTTTTTTGCATAATCTTTAACTGCCTTAATATATGGTCCTAATCCTCTGATTTGAAATTTTTTAATCGACTTCTCATTTGTTATTATTTCTCTGGGAGGAGGTTTTGTCCAACTCTTATAAGTATCTGTGTTCCTATATTCAAGGAGATGACCTCGTAAAGGAATGATATAAAGATTTTTTGATGAAATGAAATAGATTTCTAACTTTTTAGAAATTTTTATTGCCGTTGCCGTACCTAAAGCATTTGAAATCGCTTCCGCTGCCTTTTTTTTTTCTGATATGATTAATGTAGCCATGTGAGTTTTCTAAGTAAAAAACTTTATCCTATTTTAACTTATGAAAGGGTAAAAATATTTTGTAACTAATAAATAAAATTCTGTTTTTATTAAAGAAAAATTGGTTTAAAATAAATTTTAATTATTGTATTATATTTAGAGTGAATTAAATTGGTAATGTAAAAGAGAATGTAGAACCCTTATTTTCTCCTTCTGAACTTGCCCAAATTTTTCCTCCATGTGCAATAATTATCCCTTTTGTAATATAGAGCCCTAATCCCGTCCCAGAATCTTTAATATTAATATGATCATTTACAATAGGGGGCTTGATCCTTTCAAACTTTTTAAACAATCTCGTGAATTCATCTCCAACTAGTCCAATACCATTATCTTTTATTTCAAAAACATATTGATCGGTTTCTTTTTTAATATTTATCTCAATCCATCCATAATCAGGAGTAAATTTAATTGCGTTTGAAATTAGATTAGTGAAAACTGTGAAAATGCGATTAGGATCTGCATTTATAACAATATCTTGTTCAATATTCAATATTATCTCGAGAAATTTTTCATTGATTAGATAACTTAGTTCATCAAGACAATCATTGATTATTTTACTCACATTTATTTGCTCCAATTGAAGTTTTAATTCATTTTCATCAATCTTTAACACATCTAAAAGCTGATCCATTAAAACTTCTAATCGATTCACATTTCTCTGTACAGTTATTAAATCTATCGTAATTTCTGGATTAAGTTGATTTCTATGTTTCATTAAAATGTAGTCAGTATATCCAGAAATCGAGATTAAAGGAGTTTTTAATTCATGCGCGGCCATTGTAATAAAATCGTTTTTTACTTTATCAAGTTTTTTCAATTCAATATTTTGATGCCTTAATTTCTTTTCAGATTCTAATAATTCTTGTTCTAATCTGAATTTTTCTGTGATATCAGAAAAAGTACCTTCGACAGCAAGTGGATTGTTGTGTTCATCTTTTATAAGATGTGCATTCACTTGAACTACAATTTCTTCTCCATTTTTCTTTCTAATAGGAACGGTATAGTTTCGCACAAATCTATTTTTAATTAATTCTTCTTGATATTCTTCATGATCTTCAGCATTCGGCCAGAAGAATGGGACTTCGGTTCCTATTAAATTTTCATATGGTTCATATCCTGCGATTTTACTGAATGCGGGATTATGATATAATATATTACCCTCCCAAGCAACCTTATAATACCCTTCATCTAAATTGGTTATCATATTTCGAAAATTTTCTTCAGATTCAATTAATTGATTTTCCATTTTCTTACTTTCGGTAATATCTCTAATAATTGTGATTACTTGGTATACTTCATTTTCACTAAAGATAGGAATTTTCCTTGTTTCAGTGAAAACCTCCCTATTATTTAAAACAAGGCTTCCTTCTGTAAAAACCATTTTTCCACTATTAAAAACTTCTTGATATTCTTCTCTAACTTCGAGGGGTAAAAAGGGAAATGCTCCAAAAACAGTTTTACCTACAATATCTTTATCTATATCTAATTTTTTGAGCCAACGATCAAATGCAGAGTTCGATAAAATAATTCTTAGGTCTTTATCGACAACATGGAGAGGATCATTTAGTGAATTAATTGTCGTCCGGTATTGTTGCTCAGATTCTATCAAATCTTTAGTTCTTTCTAATACTTTTTGTTCTAACTCTCTGTTTAATACCTTCATTTCTTCTTGAGACTTCTTTAATTCTTGTTCGGCTTTTTTTTTTTCAGTTATATCTTGTATTATTACTTGAAAAACATTCTCACCTCCAACCTCAACAAGAGAATCATCAACACTAATCCACATTAAACTCCCATTTTTAGATCGTGAAATTTGAATTTCTAGTGGTTCTGGAACAACTCCATCCAAAATTGATTGATATCTTTGCTTAAATAGGGGTAAAGCTTTCTCAGGTTTTATGCCTACATCTAAAAAGCTCCTATTTATTAAACTTTCAATTTCCCTATTGAAAAGTTTTTCTGTAGCAGGGTTACAATCAATAATCTTTCCTTTTCTATCAATTAAAATTATTGAATAAGGTGTACTTTCAAATAAATGGCGATATTTTATTTCTGAATCTTTTAATTTCTGTTCAGCATTTTTCTTTTCAGTTATGTTTCTAATGATTGCCTGTGTGAGAGTTCTATCTCCAATTTTAACTAATGAACTCGTTATTGATAACCATACTTTAGTTTTATCAACTCGAGTAATTTGAAATTCTAAGGGTCCCAGCTTTTCACCTTCAAGAAATCTTTTAAATCGTTCTTTCAATATATTTACGAGATAATCTGATCTTTTTAAAACAGATAAAACTTCAGAAAATTTCTTACCAATTAAATCTTTTATTTCTAATACTGAGAGCAAACTTGTCATGGTTGAATTACAATCAACTATTGTACCCTCTTCATCCATAAGCCATATAGCATATGGAGAATTCTCAAATAAATGACGATATCTTTTCTCAGATTCTTTCAGTTTTTGTTCAGTCTGTTTTCGTCGGGTTATATCTCTTGCTAAATTTAAGATTCTAGTTACATTACCCGCTTCCTTTAATGGCACTGAATTAACTTCATATTCGAAGATATCTCCTTTAATGGTTTTAGCTTTAATCTCCACACCCTTAATTTCGTTTCCAGAAGCTATCAAATCTCCTACAGATCTTAGATTGCTAATTTTATCACCAGCATAAAACTCTGAGAAATTTTTATTCCGTACTTCTTCTAAGGTCATCCCTATTCGCTCTAATAATGCAGGATTCATATCTAAAATATTACCTTTAATATCTGTTATAAAAATGTAATCAGGACTTGAATTGAATATAGTTCGATATTTTTCTTCAGAATCTTTTATTTTTTGTTCAAGAAAAAATTTCTCAGTAATATTTCTTGCTAGACCCCTGAATCCTATCCTGTGTCCATCTGAATCATATCTTAGATATACTGAGGATTCACATGTTATTTCTTCTCCATTTTTCTTTCTAAATTGATACT
Source organism: Promethearchaeota archaeon (assembly GCA_016839655.1). Next base: position 7,802 of record JAEOTW010000178.1, read on the forward strand.
GAAAATTACTTTTTGGATTTCCTGTTTCGAAAACATCACTATACACTTCAAAAATTTTCTTTTTATTGTTCTCATCAACAAAATTTGTATAATTTGTTCCCATTAATTCTTCTCTTGAAACACCTTGTAATTCGCAGAGTGCATCATTAAAAAATGTAAAATTTCCATGTAAGTCAACTTCAAAATAGCTTTCTTTTATATTTTCGAGAATACCACGGTATTTTTCTTCAGATTCTTTTAATTTTTGTTCCGCAATCTTACGTATTGTAATGTCTTCATAGGTAACTAATATACCCACTACTTTACCTTTTGAATCATGCAACGGAATTCTGCTAATCTCAAACCACGCATCTTTACCGGTAATAGTAGTTAAAGATTCAATTACATTATATTCTGCTTTATCATTTTTCATAACTACTTTTTCTTTTTCTCTAATAAAGCTAACATTGGTTTTAAGCCAGTTAAGATCTTCATCTTTTCGTCCAATTATGCTTGTAGGCTCTAAAATGTTATTCAACAGCGCAAAATTCTTATTGCATCCCATGTAAGTTAAATTTGTATCTTTCCAATAAATGAGCTGAGGAATATTGTCTAATACCAATTCTAACATTTCTCTAGTCTTTTGGACCGCACTTTTTCCTTCTCGAGTTTGAAGAAGTTTCCAAAATTGTATCTCTGGGACATAATCTGCTAACTCACCAAAACGAGCCTGACTGTCTTTAATCTCAAATTCAAGTTTTTTAAATTTAGTAATATCTCTACAAATGAGAAGAATTTTTTTTTGGTTATCTGAACCTTCAATGAAGCTTTTTCCCTTAATTTCAAACCATTTAAATTGATCACCATTATATTTAATTTGAGCTTCTTCTGTTCCATATCCTAATTTTAATATATTTTTGAACAATCTATTTGTTCGTTTTAGATCCTCTGGATGTATAATCTCGTTAATTTTATGGTTAATTGGAAATAATTCAGAATTTGAATATTCACATAGGAACTTCTCATTAAGTATGCAAATAGGATCATCTAAATTTTTAGAAAAAACATGACCGAGCTTATCGTAACTTTCATATATAGTTGTCATTTTTGAAAATTCCACCATTTAAAATTTTTGGATTGAAATTATATTATAATAATAAAAAGAACTTTTGTTTTCTTATATAAAAATTGTACGATTAAAAATATAATATTTATCTATTTGGAATTTGCTCAAGTTAATATCTCTTACAATTCTATAAACATTAAATTTTGAGATCTTAAATGAAGACTTATTATGTCTTTATTATCTTGGAACTAACAGAAAAGAGGATTACCAAAATATTTGATTATTTTTTATAATTTTTAAAAATCTCCTGGATAGATTTGTTTCTTTCTCTTTTAATTATTTCTTTCCATTTTGGTTCTATCACTTCAAAAGCCATTAAAGTTAATTCTTTAATATCATCATCAGAAGAGTCTAATAAAGGTCCTAAATATGATAACGCTCTTTTATCTCTAATTTTAGTTAAACCTTCTATGATATATATTATTCTAAATTTATCAATTTCATCTTTTTCTTGTTCTTCTTCTAATTTTTCTATTATCCTCAAAGTTGCTCTCCCGTCGCCAATTCTTCCCAAAGCTTCAATAATTTTATTAACTACTATGTGATCTTTTTCTGTTCTAAGAGCTCGACACAATAAATTAGTAGCTCTACCATCTTTTTTTAATCCAAGGAGTCTAGCAGCTTCAGCTCGTTTTTGCCAATCATTCTCGTGGAATAATTGTTTGATTAGGAAGTTAAATTCTGCGTTTTTTTCATGCCAATTCATAATTCAATTAAGTTTTATCTAGAAATTATTAGAATTTAATGATTATATAATATAAAATCAGTTTAATTAAAAAAAATTCATTTAAAAATATCCTTTTGACTTATTTACTTAGAATTGATTTCATGTTATCGATTCTTTTCTGTAATAACTTTAATGTACCGACATCCTTTCTGTGGAATAAACATCCCTCAATACAGTTAACTCCTGCTTCCGCTATTTTTTCAGCATCTTCTAAAGAATCAGCAACCCCTAATACACCCATTGCTCTTGAAGTGGTAGTAAATATCTTTCCAGCTTCTCGATAAACTGAAGCATAATAATATTTTGCTCCAGATTTATCAATCTCTTCTCTATTTATTTTGACTTCTTCATCTTTTTTAGGATTAACAGGATATCCTTCTGGAGCTAAATATTTACATACAGTAGCTTTTTCTTCAAATTTAAAGGCTTTAGATAAATTTCCATTTATGATCATCCAACAAATATCCACTAGATTTCCTTGAAGAAGTGGTAAAACATTCATTGCCTCAGGATCACCAAATCGAGAGTTATATTCAATTAATTTTAATCCATTTGCGGTTTTCATAAATTGACCATAGAGAAAACCTTTATATTCTACTCCTGTTTCTGTTTTCACTGCTGCTATTGTTTTTTTCATGTCTTCAAGTGCAATTTCAACATCATTTTGGGTAATGAAAGGCATTAGATGATCTTCCATAGAATATGATCCCATTCCTCCAGTATTTGGACCTTTATCATCTTCATATGCTCTTTTATGATCTTGTACTAAAGGTGACCCTATAACAGTTTTTCCATCAACAAAAGTTTGTAAAGTGAATTCTTCACCTACACATTTCTCTTCTATAAGGAATCGATTCCTATTGCTTATCAATTCTTTACAATAATCTATGATATCATTTTTTGAGAATAAATGATCTCCATAAACTTTAACACCTTTACCTCCTGTCAATCCTTCGGGTTTTATGACAATGTTTTCTTCACCCATATCTTTAATGTAACTCTCAATTCCATCTAAAGAATCAAAAACTTTACTATTGACATTTGATCTGATATTATACTTTTCTAATAAGTTTCTTGCAAAAACTTTTGAACCCTCCAATTGTGCGGCCTCAATTTTAGGCCCAACACAGGGGATTCCCCCTTTTTCAAGAGCATCAACAATTCCAACAACTAGTGGTGCTTCAGGGCCAATCACCGCGAAATCAATATTTTTTTCTTGAGCAAAATTAATTATTCCCTTGAAATCGGTTTCTGAGTGAATTTTAATATCTCTACTCAAATCTTCTAAACCAGCATTTTTGAAGCTCATAAATGCAAATAGTGTTGCCCCTCCATTAACAAGAGTTTCACCAATAACATGTTCTCTTGCGCCATGCCCAATTATTAACACATTTACCATGGAAATCCCTCAATAATTATAGTATAGAATAGAATTAAATGTTATTTACTTTTAAAATTGTATGAAACTCAATTTTAACATACTTATTAACCTATAATTAAAATAAAAAAAGTGAGTTATTTTCTATACAATCCATAGGATTTACATGTATCACACATGGCTTTAACATTTTCTAATTTTGCATCATCTGGAATTTCAGAACCGACCATAAGACCACCACCATCTGCACATTCATCAATAATTTTCTTTACTTGTTTTTCAATCATATTTGGTGTTCCAATGGTAAACAATGATGGTTTAAGATTTCCTTCAATACAAATATGTCCTCCGAGTATTTCTTTAGCTTTAAATATGTCAGTTCTTTCATCTATATGAAGATAAAGTTTTCCTTTTGGTAGCTCTAGAAAATAATGTAGACGATCAGTCCAATTGGTATCCATGTGCATTTGAACAATATATCCTTTTTTTACATAGGTGCTAACAGTTTTTTTAAAATAGGGCCAAAATAATTCCTCAAAATGTTTTATTGAGACAAAATCAGAACTTGCTCTAGCTCCTCCGACTAATAACGTTTTTCCTTGACTTTGGCTAATCCCATATTCACCCATTCGTATAAAATCATCTGTATATTTATCGCAAATTTCAATAATTTTATCTTTATGTCGATAAATATCTTTCATGAAATTTGTTGATCCTCGAAAAGTTGATAATAAATCAAATATCGTACCGCCTGCTCCATCATTAAAAGTTGGAACTTTAAAATGCTCCCACCATTTAATTGTATATTCCACAACTTTAGGAGCTATTTTCCCTAGTTTCATCATATCACTCATTTTGTAAGTATTGAAGTTTGCAAGCCAGAAAAACCCCTCTTTAAGAATCCTATCATAATCCTCAGCTCTTAGAAATGGATTCGATAAAGCTCTTTCAGATAATTGAGGGAATACATTCGGATCTAACTGACGACCAGGCATTTGCCAATCTAAATAATACACAGAAAACATATCGGGAAAAGGATTAACATATTGCATGTACATTCCTCCGCCTGCCATAGCAATATCAAAACCTCCCATTTTGTAATAAATCCATTCCATTGCTTCTTGAGCTTTTTCAGGATTATTAAGCATGTCTTGGGCTGTTATATGATCGAGATACTTAGTTTGCATAAAATCGATTAACGGCCAAACCGGAACTCTATCAGGCTCTTTTAAGTCCATGGTAGTAAGCATTCTTTCGACACTTGTCATCGCTTCCTCCTTTATTGGTTCCATTTTAGGCTTCACCTCTTATCCATTTATTAACAATCTTCACACCTTCAAATGCATTATCAGTAAAAGCGTCTGCCCCTGCTTCTTTCATCCAAAGTTCATCAACTGGAAGTCCCCCAATTATTATTTTCAAGTTCTGCCTAAGACCTGCATCTTCTAGTGCTTTAGTTGTTGCACTCATGGCCTCTAATGCGACGGTCAATAACCCTGAATAAGCAATAACTTTGGCACCAGTTTCTTTTACTTTTTCAACAAATTTATCTGGGGGAATATTAACTCCCAAATCAATAACATTATATCCAGCTGATTTTAAAAGAGTAATAAATATGTTTTTTCCAATGTCATGAACATCTCCCTCGACTGTACCAACTACTACTGTTTCTAAATTGCCGCTATTTTCCTCCGTGACTTTTTTCATGTGTGGTCCCAGAATCTCAGCAGATTGAGAAAATATTTCTCCTGCCATTACTAATTCTGTTAAAAAATAATCTTTGCTATTAAATTTATCTCCAACTATTTCCACTCCTTTCCTAAGAATTTCAATGATATCATTTGGATTTACGCCTTCTTCAATTAGTTTATGAACTAATTTGTATGCATTTTCTTCATCTAATTCTATTATTGCTTCCAAAAGTTCATCTTTTGTTGTCATGATCTTACTTCCCTCCTAACTTTTTTTTCATAAATCCAAAAATTAAGCGACGCATTGAAAATGGTTTGGCTTTATCACCCCAGAGGATATGTCCTATAGCCTTATTTATATCTTCTTCCTTAGAATAATCTGGTTTTTTCCTAAATTCTTCCATTGTATTTTTACCTATATTTATATTATTTCATTATGGAAACTATTATGTATAAAAAGATTTCCTTAACATAATTGTATGTTATTTTCTACTATTCAAATTAAAATACGAATTAATATTTCTAAAAAATAACATAATTCTTAACTTGAATTGATATATAGTGCCAGAATGTAAGTACAAAAAAGCAGAAAGAACTGTAAATGAATTAAGAATGGATGAAATTAAAGAATTCGAAATCCGTAATATAGTGCTTTTTTTGTTAATTACTTTTGCTTGGACTTGGTTATTTTGGTTACCGTCAGTGTTATCTCCAACAGGACATTCTGATCCATTATTTTTTGTATTATTTATAATTGGTGGTTATGGTCCCTCTGTGAGTGCTTTCTTACTAACGTTCATTAATGAAAGAAAGAATGGGGTAAAGGTTTTATGGAAAAGATTTTGGAATGTAAAAATAGAGATTAAATGGTTATTAATCACGCTTTTACTATTCCCAGCTCTATTTGTCGTTTCATCTGTTGTCATAATCTTACTTCAAGGAACTCCTCCGATTTTACTTTGGTTATCTCAACCTTGGGTGGTTATCAGTTATATTTTAACTGCATTTTTTGCAGGAGGATTTAGCGAGGAATTTGGTTGGAGGGGATACACCCTTGATCGTTTTCAAGCAAAAACGAGTGCTCTTCTATCAAGCTTAATTATAGGATTGATTTGGGGTGTGTGGCATTTGCCCACCTGGTTTATTGCAGGGGATGCCCATGGTATAGGAGGAGTTCCTGATTTCTTTCTCTTTTTATTAGAAGTTGCATTTGCATCAGTACTATATACATGGGTATACAATAATACAAATAGAAGTATCTTTATTGCAGTGATTTTTCACACCATATTCAACTTCATGACCTTCATGATCATAATCCCATCTAATGGAGATCTGATCTATCTAATACTTTTTTACACAACTGTAATACTTGTGGTTTTGTTTTTTAAGGGCAAAAAACTAGTAAGATCATAAAACATAAATTAGTTTTTGATAAAAATGTCAGATTTAAAATATAAAAAGGTAGCAAGAATAATCATTAAAGCAGGTTTTCTTCCATTTCCTATCAATGATACTATGATCCAATTATTAAAGCTCTTGATAAAAGAAGATCAATTAGATTTTATCTTAGCTTTCAATAGAAAGAAATCTCAAACTATGGAACAGCTTAAAATAAGTAGTAAAATGTCTGAAAGTGAGATAGAAACTCATGTTGAAATTTTAGCCAAAAAAGGATTTATTTTTAACCAACCTAACTCTAAAGGTGTAATGGTCTACAGATTAATGCCTTTAGTCATGGTTGGGGCTTTTGAGTATACTTTTATGAAAAATATTGAATTTAATGAAGAAAATAAGGAAATTGCGCTCTTATTCGAAAAATTATTCAATGAAATGGGGGATTTTGTCCAGACGAATTACAATACAATTATCTCATTTTTTAAGAATATGCCTCCAATGGACCGAACTGTCCCCTTCTTAGATAACAATATTGAGGGTGAGGAAATTAATATTGCTGTTAATGAAGAGTTAGAGGTTCCAGTGGAAAAGATAATGATATCACAAAAAGTTGAAGAAATTATCAATAAGTTTGACGATATTGCTGTGGGACATTGTTTTTGTAGACATCATCAAGATTTATTATCAAATCCTTGTAAACAAACTAATCTTAGAGAAAATTGCTTTACTTTTGGAAAATCAGCTAGATATGTGTCTGAACAGGGTTTTGGAAGGATAATTTCAAAAGAAGAAGCACTTTTAATATTAGAAGCTTCGAAAAAGGATGGCTTAGTTCATAAAGCCTGGCATCCGCACTCAGATATATCAAGACCTGAAACTAGCATTTGTAATTGTTGTAAATATTGTTGCGGAACTTTTGACTGGTGGAGAACTGGCACGGTCGCTATGATTAACTCAACTAATTTTCTAGCGGAAATTGATAAATCTAAATGTGTTGGATGTGGTACATGTCTTGAAAAATGTCCAGTAGACGCAGTGCAAGGCGATGACAATAATAAAGCAGAAGTTGATAAGGAATTATGCATAGGATGCGGTGTATGTGCGTTTTTCTGTCCAGAAAATGCCATAAAGCTATTAGAAGGTCCAAGAACTGTATTTGTACCTCCACCTAGATTAAGAAAATAAAGTATTTTTAAATTTTTATTCTCTTTATTCATAGAGATTCTTATTCTAAAGGATAAGTAAAGAATTTAATAGAGCAATATTTGTTTAGCTTAATAATAAAAATTGAATCATTCACTAACAATGAAAAAAGAAGTTTGCATTGAATTCAAGCATGTATCTAAAAATTATAAGGATTTACTCGCATTAGACAATATTTCTTTTTCAATAGATAAAGGAGAAGTATTCGGGTATATTGGTCCAAATGGAGCGGGGAAGACTACCACTATTAAGATTTTGGTAGGACTTATAACTAATTTTAGCGGAAATGTCTTTATCTATGGAAAAAATATACAAAACGAACGTAAAGATTTGCATAGAATCATAGGATATCATCCTCAAGAAGCCGGTTTTCAAGAATGGCGTACTGTCAATCACGCCTTTAAAACCTTTGGTCGTCTTTCTGGTCTTGACTCTGAGTATCTTGAAAACCAAACTCAAGAAATCTTAAAACTCATTGGGCTAAGTGATTTTCGATATAAAAAAATTGTACACTTATCAGGAGGTATGATTCAAAAATTAAGATTAGGACAAGCACTTCTTCATGAACCAGAAATATTAGTAATGGATGAGCCATTGTCAGGCCTAGATCCCCAAATGAGATATCAATTTAAAGAAATAATAAAAAAGTTAGCTAAAACTGGTATTACAATCTTATTCTCGTCTCATATTCTAAGTGATGTTCAGGATATTGCAAATAAAATTGGCATTCTAAATCATGGTCAAATAATGAAAATCGGATCACCTGAAAAACTTCAATCAAGTTTCCAAGTAGATAATATATTGGAAATTGTAGTAGCTAAAAATTCTCGTTTTTGTGAAGGACTAGATGGTATATCTGGAGTTATTTCAATAGAAAACATCAATACTGAGAGACAATTAATTCATCTAGATTCTGATGTTGAGATTGATTTAATAATAAACAATATATTAAAAAAATTGGCAAAACAGAAGTGTCAAGTTAGAAGTTTTAGCCTTTTAAAACCAAGTCTAGAAGAAGTATATTTAAAATACGTGGGAGGTGATGCAGAATGAGTTTAAGATTACTTTTTATAGATGAACTAAAAGGATACGCAAAGTCAAAAGTTATGATTGTACTATGGTTCGGTTTACCAGTTTTATCATTTCTAGTGCAATTTATTGATCCAACGCAGATGGAAGGGATGCCGATTTCACTTTTGGTTTCTCTCGTTGTTTCAAGTATAGGAGGTACTTTATCCACTATTATGTTGAGTACTTCAATCGTTAATGAAAAAAATCGTCATGTTTATGAATTATTTCTTATCAGACCGGTTAAACGAAGAAGTTTGTTGCTAGCAAAATTTCTTGCTGTATACTTATGTTTAGTTATCGCTATATCAATTTCTCTCTCAATAGGTCTCATAATCGATGGATTTACAGGTAATTTAACTCAAATTGAGTGGAACTTAACTATTGAAAATTTAATCATCGGAATGTCTTCAATGGCGATAACATGCTCAATCGGTATTTTCTTTGGAGTTATAGTATCATCAGTACCTTTAGCGGCAATTTTATCAATCTATTTAGGAAGTCAATTATCTCTTCTTATTATATTACCTACTATCTTTATAGAGGAATTAAATCCCCAATTATTGGCTTTAGCTCTTGGAATAACTCTTACGACTATTATAATGATTTTAAACTTTTTCTTATTCAATAAGAAACAATTTTAAAATTGGATTAATTTTATTCACTATAAATAATCCTAATATTTAAGTTTTTAATGAATATTATTCCTGAAGCTATTGTTTCATGGGTAATTGTTCAAATGTTCCGCTCAATAATTATAGTTGTAGTTATTAATAGGAAAAAAATCATTCGTCCAAAAATTGAGGTTTAAATTAATCTATTCTAATTTTTCTTTTTCTTTTTTCTTAGAAAACTTACGAAAAGCATAAATGATTCTTTGAAGGGCTGTTATATTAGCTCCAATTGCTAGAATAAGCATAGTCCACCATAAAGATGTTGAAAACCAAATTTGCATTATTGCTCCAATAAATAAGATAGGGACACGATCCGTTCTTTCGAAAATTCCAACACCATATAAATTATCAATTCCTAAAGCTTCAATCTTAGCTCTAGTATATGAAGTCAGGAATGCCCCTACAAGAACTAAGAGCCCGATTTCAAATGATGTATATCCTCCTAAAATAACCCCAGTAAAGATGAAAAAATCTCCAACTCTATCTAAAGTTGAATCTAAAAAGCCTCCTAATGTAGTAGGTCCTTGTAATCTTGCAACTACCCCATCTAATTGGTCGAAAAATTCAGTAATAAAGAGAAAAATGATTATAATTATCAGCCAATGATACATGAATCCAAAAAAAGTAACTATCGCAGAAATTAACCCAAATAATGTGAGATAATTAGCAGGTACTTTTATTAATTTCCTACCTAAAGGAAGTAATAATTTTTCAGAGAATTTTTTTATCTGAAGTAACATAAAACAATATTTCTGATTACTTTATGATGTATTATTTCTTCTAATTAGGATTATATCAAAATAAAATTTTTCCTAATAATATGTAAAATAAAAAAAAAAAAGAAAATCTAAATTCCATAAATAGGGTAATACTTCTCTTCAACATATTCAATGAAATATTCAGGATTTAAATCTTCGCCAGTAATTTTCTTAATTAAGTCTGGAGCTCTATAAATTAGCCCGTATTGATGTATATTTTCTTGTAAATATTTCAAAAGATTCGAAAATTCTCCTTTCTCATAATCTTGGGGCAGAGAAGGATTATTTTTTATTGCTTGGTTATATATTTGAGCGGCATAAAGATTACCGAGAGAATATGAAGGGAAATAGCCAAATCCAGAAGTCCAATGAACATCTTGCAATATACCAAGAGCATCATTTGGGGGTCTTATTCCTAATAAATCTTCCATTTTTGCATTCCATAGTTCTGGTAATTCACTCACCTGTAGATTTTCTTCAATTATCATTTTCTCCAATTCAAACCGCAATATTATATGCAATCCATAAGTTACTTCATCTGCATCTACTCTAATAAATGATGGTTGCACCACATTTATGGATCGATGGAAATCTTCCATTGGATAATCTTTTAAATTTTCTGGAAAAGTTTTTTGAAAGATAGGATACCAATAAGTCCAAAATTCTTTAGACCTCCCTACTACATTCTCCCACATACGACTTTGCGATTCATGCATACCCATAGAACATCCTTCAGCTAATAATGTTCCATGAATTTCTTCTTTAAATCCCATTTGATAAAGAGCATGACCACATTCATGAATGGTGGAGAAAAGACAGTCTGGAAGATAATCGTCTCTTATTCTAGTTGTGATCCTAGTATCAATTGAGGATAAGGAAGTAGTAAAAGGATGTGTCGCCTTATCTTGTCTTCCTGTATTAAAATCAAAGTTGAGCTTTTTTATTATATCAAGACTTAATTGCCACTGTTTTTCCAGATCATAATGTTTTTTTAAAATTGATTGATTAGGTTTATCCGAAACACTATTCAATTTTTCAACAATCTTAACTAATTTTGGTCTCAAACCATTAAAGATTTTTAATATCCAATCATAAGTAGCCCCTGGTTCAAATAAATCTAGTAGTGTAGAGTATAGAGTTGGGCCAGTGTCAAGTTTTTCAGCAAATTCTTTTCGCAATTTAATAATTTTCTCAAGGTAAGGTTTGAATATTGAAAAATCACTTTTTTCTCTTGCTTTTTCCCATTCAACATGAGCTAAAGATGAAGTTTTTGCAATTTCAGAGACTAATTCATCGGGAATCTTTGTTGCATGTTCATATTCTCTTTTCGCTTCTCGTATCATGGCTAAATCCATTTCAGATAAACCATCTAATTTCTCAGCCTCTTTGATCAATTTGCGGGTTTTATCTGATTTTACTCGTGAATGGATCATATTTTGCATAAACGCCATTTGATCAGCTCTTCCTTTTACTGATCCTTTTGGCATATTAACCTGTTGATCCCAACCTAAGAGAGCACCAATATAGTTAAGTTGCATTATTTCATTAAAATACTCCCAAAGTTCTTTCATAGCATTCATATTTTAATCACTATATAGTTATAAGTACAATATATAGAAAATGCTAGGTAATTTTGTACAAAAAGATTTCGGTTTTTTATTCTAATAGTTAGAATTTAACGAGATTATATAAAAAAAAGAAATAAAAAATTATAATAATAAAATATAAAATTATAATCCATATATTGGGTAAAATTTCTTCTCTACGTAATTGAAGAAATGATCAGGATTTAATTCTTCACCAGTGACTCTTTTAATTAAATCTTCAGCTCTATAAACTGCTCCATGTTGATGAATATTTTCTTTTAGGTAATTTACAATGTTAGAAAAATCACCTTTTTTGTACTCTTCGGGTAATTTTGGATTTTCTTTTAAAGCGTAATTATAGATTTGTGCTCCGTATAAAGTGCCTAAGAAGTAAGTTGGGAAGTATCCAATATACCCCATACCCCAATGTATGTCTTGTAATACACCTAGTGCATCATCAGGAGGAACAATTCCTAATAATTCTTCAAAACGTGTATTCCATACATCAGCTAATTCACTTATTTTGACTTTTCCATCAATGATATCCTTTTCTAACTCAAATCTAAGGATAATATGTAATCCATAAGATACTTCATCTGCATTTACTCTTATAAATGAAGGTTTAACAATATTTATAGCTCTGTAAAATTCCTCTAAAGGATAGTTTTTTAAATTCTCTGGGAAATATTTTTGAAAAGTTGGATACCAATATGACCAGAATTCTTTTGATCGTCCTACATAATTTTCTAGTGTCCGTGATTGAGACTCGTGTATTCCCATTGAAGTACCAGTGCACAAAATCGTCTCATGTAATTCTTCTTTAATGTCCATCTCATAAAGCGCATGACCACATTCATGTATAGTTCCAAATATACATTCATTTAGAAAATTTTCCGTTGTTCTGGTAGTAATTCTCACATCTAAAGGCGCTAAGCTTTGAGTAAATGGATGAGTTGATCTGTCTTGACGACCAAAACCAATATCAAAATTAAATTTTTTGATTAATTCAAAACTAAGTTCGAATTGTTTATCAATATCATATTTTTTATGTAATATTGAATCATCAGGTTTATTTGATGAAGAATCAAGTTTTTTTACAATATCACTTAGTTTTGGCTTTATTGGATCGAAAACTCTGGCAATTGAATTATAAGTTGCTCCTGGTTCATATAAATCTATTAATGTAGAATATAAATCTGGGTGAGTACCGAGCCTTTCTGCCTTTTCTTTCTGAAGTTCAATAGTTTTTTCTAACAAAGGGACAAATGACTTGAAATCTTTTTCTTGTCTAGCCTTTTGCCATGTTTGTTGAGCTAAGCTTGCTGTTTTTGATATTTCTGTAACTAATTCTTCAGGTAGTTTTGTTTCTTGATCATATGCCCTTTTAGCTTCTC
>JAEOTW010000179.1 GCA_016839655.1 Promethearchaeota archaeon
ATAATGTATTTATTCTAGTAAATAATGCGGGAATTGATGGTGGGCTTTATACTGCTTTAAAAGCGAAAGAATCTGTCTATGATAAAGTGTTTGCAGTCAATGTTAAAGGCCCATTAAATGTTACTAAAGCATTCTTTCGAAGTATGAAACGACAGAAGCAATTTCAACCAATCGTTGGTAAAATTATAAACATCGCATCAGTTGCTGGAACTCCAAACGGTCACAATCCGATGCTTGGGAATTATAGCGCAAGTAAAGCAGCGTTAATTGCATATACGAAACTTTGGGCTCTTGAATTAGGAAAAAGCAACATTACTGTCAACGCTATTAGTCCCGGAGTCTTTTTAACACCTATTTATAATAATGATCCCAAATTAATTCGCCAATTTCTTGAAACAAGAAATGTAAAGATTCCAATTGACAGAATTGGTGAAGCAAAATGGGTAGCTGACTTAGCGGTATTTATATCATCTTCTACAGCAGATTACATCACCGGACAAAACTTTATTATAGATGGCGGGATGAGCATATCAGTCAACAAACTTAACTAATAGTATAATTCATTAATAATATACAAGATTTTTTCCTAAAAGAAAAAAACGAAAGTAAGTAATTTGGAAATAAAAAATATCCAAATAGACTGCTATTATAAGCAAAACCAATTTAGGAAATAGTACCAGTTTGATTATTAACCAATAAATTAAACTAATTATGAAACTCTGTGTATTGAGGAATGAGGCTTAAATTTTCATAAAAAAGAAAGAAAATAGAGGTGTTCTCTTAATGAGTACTAATACAATATACTCTTATAACGAACACCAGTTTAGGGACGAGTACCAGTTTCACCAGGCATTTTAATCACTCCTTTTATGTGATCATAAATCTTAATTATATCTTTTTTTCTTAAATGGAATAGTAATAGCTTTCCTGTTTTTCCTGCTCTAATTAATATGATCTATAATGATTATTTAAACTACGAAAACATATTCAAAGGTTTTTAAATAAAAAGAGTCAAATAAAATGAAATGTTGAAACTACACTTATTTTATAGTATAAATGAAAGATATGATAGGTGTTGAAGAGTATAATAGAGAAACCAGTTGAAGCTGAAAAAACCCATTTCTTTTTCATTAAAACAATTTTGAATTTTACACTAAGTCAGAAGGTAAGATAAGTTTTGTTAAAAGAGCTCGAAAATCTTTAACTGAGGGGAATTTTCCATACTTATTTTTTATGATATTAGTACCAAGATTATAAGTAAAAGCATTTTTTGAGTATAATGGATCTCTAATTCTTTTTATTTGATTTCTTAGATCCTCTTCATTAAAAAGTTCATAGCTCATACCATACTTCATTAATTTCTCAGTATCGTAATTACCAATAAGAGCGTGATAAGCAAAATTATACCAAAAAAGTCGAAGCTTATCCCTAACTTCAAATTGAGCAACCAATGATTCTACGGGATCTTCTCTTGAAATATCAATACAAAATTCTTTTAATCCAATTTCTACTTGATCTTGAAAAGAAAAAAGAACATTAATAGCAAGATCAGCTATTCCTTCACTCATTAACAATTTAGGCGAATTTAAGATCAATATTGAATGTTCAAATTGATTTAACTCACGATAATATATCTTTTCTTTGATAGAAAATTCCGTATGATGTCCTGGATAGCCTTCATGAGCAGCATATATCAGTAAAGCAGTCCAATACATATTGAAATCGGGGTTAACTTCTATTCGACTCATATAATTACCTAAGTACCATTCATAGCATGACCATTTTATCCTATTTTTATCTTTTTCTTGAGTTATATCTATAGAAATTTGCTCATCTTCAGGTAATAGATTTAAAAACAATTCCTCTGTTCTTTTTTTTGTGATTTGAAGAGCTCTTTTAAAATACTCATAGACATTTTCTTTAGGGACTCTCCTTTTTATTTCTAATTGATTGAATCGTTCTTTTAAGTTTCCTTTACAACCATAACTTTCTTCAAATTCCATCTTTAAGTCATCCAATTCTGCTTCATCAACTGGTTTTAATGCCACATCATAAAGTTTTAAGAATTCTTCATTAACAGGAATTTCAACACCATTTAGAATTTCAATTGAAGTTTTCATAGATATCAAAAGCTTTTCTAAATAATTTTCACGCTCTTTATTATAACCTTGTGATTTCACTTGCTGCATCAAAGAGATCGAATCTTTTAATAATGTGTTGGGGGAAGAGGGGGATTCATTCTCTACGAGTTGATGCAATTTTTCAGGACCATAATAATAATCAACGTAACCTTCGATATGCTTGTTTATTCTTAAAGCCAATAAAAGATAGTCTTCTCCAAATTTAGATATTTTAACCATTATGAGCAGAGTATTGTATTTACATTAATGGAAAATGGAATAAAATATCTAAT
>JAEOTW010000180.1 GCA_016839655.1 Promethearchaeota archaeon
ATGGATTTCTTAAATTGACTAAAAAGGGACTTTACTTTTACGAGCATCTCTACTCTAAAGAATTACTGAAAGATCTTAAAGATCCTTTCGATTTCTTTTTTGAACAACAGATTAGTTTTGATAGTATCGAAATCAGGAGGTTAGAAATAATAGAAAATTTCAATTTAATTGCTACTAAATAATTTAGATAACTGTTAAATAAGCAAATCTATTGTTTCTTAAGGAAATTAAAAGGGAAAAAATATCTGCTTTCACCCACATCTTTTTTTATCACGAAATATTCATACTTTTATTATCTATATTTCGATATTTATTAAAGTTAATTAGGCGTGACTAAATTTAAATATTAAATTAAATATTATATAATCAAGAAATTGTAATGGTGAAAAAAAGTTAAACAACCACTAAATTATGGAAATTGGGTCCCAAGAAACATGATATATTTCTTTATTTTGGTATTCTTGATTTTATTAATTCCGACTTTGTTTCCCATATGGCTTGTAGTAAAAATAGTTTTATGGATAATTGCGGGAATATGGGTTCTACCTTTCACTTATATGATGTATCTTTATTCTTTCTTTTCAGCAAATGATAAAGAAATACAATATAAGATCTGGGATTTAGTGATACGGAAGTTACCATGGAATGGTCAAGGAAAAGCTCTTGATATAGGTACAGGTGCCGGGGGTTTAGCAGTACAGCTTGCAAAAAGATTTCCTGAATCTGATGTATATGGAATTGATTATTGGGGAAAATCCTGGAATTATTCTAAGCAACAGTGTGAAGAAAACGCGAAAATTGAAGGTGTAGCAGATCAACTCATATTTCAGAAAGCAAGTGCATCCAAATTACCCTTCAAAGATGATGAGTTTGATGCTATTGTAAGTAATTTTGTATATCATGAAGTTAGAGACACGAGAGATAAAAGAAAACTTATAAAAGAATCATTACGAGTCTTAAAAAAAGGAGGTAAATTTTCTTTACAAGATACCTTTAACAATAAGAAAAGATATGGAATCCTTGAGGATTTAATAAGCCAAATTAAGGAATGGGGTGTTGAGCAAGTTGATTTTACTGAAACATTAGACGAAATATCAATACCCAAAGTAGTTAAACCAGAATTAAAAACTATGGGTGTGTTATATGGAATCAAATAAAAAAGTGTTAAATGAGAGGTGAATCACTATTAAAATATTAATATATGGAGCAGGAGTAATTGGTAGTATTTTTGCGTATAAACTAAAAAGTGGCGGGAACGATGTCACTATTTTAGCTCGTGGTGAACGTTTTGCATACTTAAAGAATAATGGAATTAATCTGAGGGACGATTTGAAACACGAAAGTTTTCAGATAGATATTAATGTGACGGACAAACTAAATCCTGAAGATGAATATGATAATATCTTAGTCATAATGCAGAGACAACAGATTACAAACATCTTGTCAATTTTAAAAAACAATCAAAAAGTACCTACTATAATTTTTGTGGGGAATAACATGGAGGGAGCAACTGAATATTCGAAAGTTTTGAATGAAGATCGGATAATATTAGGATTCGGAGGCGTAGGAGGATATCGGGAAAATCATATAGTTATAACCGCATATTTAGACCAAATTTCTTTTTATGTGGGCGAACTCGATGGAAAAATAAGCGATCGTTTAAAACAAATTGAAGATGTATTTACTAATTCTGGCATAGAAGTAAAAGTGAGCGAAGATATTGACGCGTGGTTAAAAACGCATGTTTCCTTTATAAGTTCATTAGCCATGGGGAGTTATGCCGCAAAGAATCGCAACAAATCGTTAGGAAGAGATATGGAACTATTGAATCTTTCGATTAATGGCATTCGGGAAAATATTAAAGCGTTAAAGGAGCTTAATATTCCTATACTCCCAAAAAAATTTAAGACGCTTTCTTTGCTCCCTAAATTTATAATCAAAAGAAAACTTCTTAACCTCGTAAATTCTGACTACGGAAAGATTGCATTATCTGGGCACGCAAGAGCAGCTAAAAATGAAATGATTAGAATTACTGAAGATTTTAGAGACTTTGTAAAAGATGTAAAAACTGACTTAAGTTCAAACAATAAACTATACGAATTAAGTTTTGCTTGAATTAGGAAAAAGAAAATTAAAACTTGAAAGCTTCAAAATAATTATATATAGAATTATTTACTTATCTGTAATAATAAAAAGTAAATTCAATTTAGTATTATGAATAAGAAAATAATTACTATTATAGCAATCATCTTTATAGCTATCGCAGGAGTAGTTGTTGTATTGATTTTTACAAGCAATTTGGATAATATTCCCGGTGATGGGAACGGTGATAACGGTGATGATGGCTTGTATGAAGATACTTTACCAATAGGAAGCGATCCCGTTTTAGAGTTTCCCTACAACACCTCTGAGTATATACATTTCATAGCTGGATTTAATCCTACCCATCAAGGATTTGATTTGAATGTAAACCACACCGTAGGGCTTCTTGCGATGCACGATGCTTATGTAACTAATGTAATGACTTTTTGGAATGGACTAGGAGGTCATTATAACACTAATCTTATGTTTCGATTAAATGATGATTGGTGGTATGAGTATAAATTAGAACCGTGGGCGTACAATCTCACTTACGCAACGTATCAAGAAAATAATCTGACGATCTCTATTGGTGATAAAGTCTTAACGAATCAGAGTATTGGGCGTTTATTGTATTTAGATCCTCAATGTCACATAGATTATACGCTCTATTATCAAGATACCCCAATATGCCAATATCCCTATTTCTCAGCAGCAGCTAAAGCAATTTTTGA
>JAEOTW010000390.1 GCA_016839655.1 Promethearchaeota archaeon
AAATTCATAATTATCTTTATGGGTATTTTTCTGATTATTGAATTGATTTATGTCTCTTTTTTTAGTTAGGATATTTAAAAATAATTTAAAATGCTTATAAATGTTGAAAAGAATGCTAGGATAAATATCACATTTGATACTACTATTAAAATTCTCTTTCTTTCATGTGATATGATTTCTAAGAAATAATGGGAAGATATATTAACGCAAAACAAGAGCGATAAGAAGATGATTATGAAATCAAAAGTTAATAATAGTTTGAATAAAACAAAAAGGCTCAGGTTTCCGTTAAGAGAAATATTTCCGATTATGAAATTAAATAAAGGAAAAAGACCCCCAATTCCTCCAATAATTATCGGTAAAAGAAATAAAAAAAGTAATACTTTAAATCGTTCTCCCTTCATTATGACTTCTAGCTTATTTTCGAGTTTTTGATGAATCGATATCTCATGTAATATCTCTGAGATTTTTTCGTGTGAGAGATATGCGTTTTGTGCCACTAATTTTCCAATTACATCGAGAATTATTTGGTATCGTATCGATTTCAACTCAAATTGTAGTCTTTCTAATATTTCATCAAAGGTACAGGAAAAATTTAAAAGAAGGGAAATTTGTTTTTTTAAAGGTTTCTTTAAAAAATTATAGTGAAGTTCGTTTTGGGTATAAGCCTTTACAAATGCTAGTTCAGGAGAAGAGTTCTTCTGTAGATTCAATGTAAAGCTTACCAAAAAAGAAATAAATTCATTAAATTTTGCTTTTTCTTCTTTTGAATAATTGTTTATTAGACCCAGTAAGAAAAAATTGTTTTTTAAAAATTTCTTATTTAGTGTTCTTAAAGTTATAAAAAATAGTGGTAAAATAGAAATTAGTATGTAATAATTAATTCTCTGGAATAAAATTAGGAAACATAATCCTAATGGAAAAAACAAACCAAAAAAAAATAAAATACTTAATTTTGATTCAATTTCCCTCAAATATTTTCTAAATTTTTTTTCTAATGAATTTTCATTTAGTTGATTGTGATTACTAAAGTTTGATAATAGCAACTCTTTGATATATGAATTAAAATCTAATGAGGGTGTGATTATTTTTGATAATAATTTTTCTGGATTTTCACCTAATTGAATTTTATTAAATATTCTTATAAACTCTTTTGAAATTGGAAGATTTGATTCACAAATAAGTTTAATGAAATTAATAGCATGGTCGGTTTTATCTCCATGTGATTTTTGAATGATAGAGAAATTAATTTTCACAACATATAGTAATGCATTTAATTGATTCTCTTGCTTTGTAATCTCCTTATGAAGTTTCTGACTCAGAAGATAAGAGATTGTTAATGCTAATAAGAAGGAAAGAGACACATTTAATAATAGACTAGATTTTATTAATACGAATGAAGAAATCAGGAATCCACTAAAAAAAATTAGGAATATTATGAAATTAACTTTATTAACATCATTTTCATCAACATTATATTCCTTTTTATATATTTTTTTATATCTGTATTCTAATTCTTTAAATTTTAATTTAGGAATCTTGTAAGTATGAATTCTTTGGTAAATACAGATTAATTTGTTATTTACTGCCATAAAATCAGTCACATTTTTGAACTAATTAAACTGGATTTCGATAAAACCATAAATATTTGAGATTTTTAAAATATAACTATTAGCAGGTAAATTTTTATAACTACTATCTATGAAGGGTTTAATATATTCAATTATTTTATAATAATAATTAGTTCCTATGACATATTCATACTTACAATAATAATTAGTTAGAGTGATGTTTAGATTTTTAGGGTATTCAATAACTTTTGTATAAGTTGCGTTAGGGTTCTGTATTATAAATTTTACTCCTACATCTACTTCGAAAAAGAAATTATCATATTTTTCTATATCACTATTAACATTCTCATTGAATTCAGATACTTGAACTACAAAAGGATTAATCAATGAGATGAAAATGGTTAATATAAATATTCCGAAACCTGTTATTAGCGCTTTTTCTAACAGATTTGTCATATTACCTTATTATAATTTAGGAATATAAACTACATGAGTTTTTCCAATTCTCCCAAAATAGGCGAAGAGTATCAATGCTAGCAAATGATTGAAAGGAAATTCGATCAAATAAATCTATTAATTTAGTTAATTCCATTTTTTCTATTTTTTGCAGCGATTCAAACACATCTCGATAGAGATAGAATAAAATTTCAAATTTTTCTTTCTGAAGATCTTCATATTTCCTTAATGATTTAATAATATCCGACTCATATAGATCACTAAGATGGTCCCATTTTCTTACATGAGGATCGTGTTTGAACAGAATGTTATACATATCACCGTTACCGCTCATAATTTCGTTTATTTCTGCAATTGAATCAATGTATCTTCTTTCTCGATTTTTTTTCATTAAGATAATCAGACCTAAATCCTTTAAGCAGGTTTTATCAATTTTAAAATGATACATTATTCTATTTATCAAAGAATCGATGTTATTTGAATGAATTGTTTGAAAACCCCTCAAACCCGCAGCTAAACAATGAAACATTGCTTCGGCTTCATTTTTAGTCAGAATTTCACCTAAGTATATAATATCCGGAGTTCTGTGTAATAAATTCTTAATTTGATTTTGTTTTGATAATGGATTATTTGATTGGTTATTAAGTGAATCAACCTTATACTTTAATTGATGTCTACCGTATTTTGATTGATTTAATGATTCGATTGCGTTTTCTACGTATATCTTTCGAAATTCCTTTGGCGTCAATAAATCTAATGCATTAATTAAAGTTGTTTTACCTGTATCTGTTTCACCAGTAACTGTTATGTTTACTCTTCTTAAAATTAAGATGTATAAAAATGAGG
>JAEOTW010000181.1 GCA_016839655.1 Promethearchaeota archaeon
CTCTACAAGTTCAACAAAGCTAGATTGTTAAAAAAAAGTTCTCGAATCCGAGATAAAGCGAAAGCTGAAGAGTTAATAAAAGATATCCTCGAAAATGATTCTCTTAGTTTTGAAATCACAATAGCTGCACATGTCAACCTTTGTGACTTGCTTCTAGCTGAATATCGTATAAATAATAACGATGAAGTTCTAAAAGAAATAAATCATTATATCAATAAATTATTAAATATAGCTGAGAAATCGCACTCTTATGGTGTTTTTTGTAATACTTTCATTCTGCAAGCAAAATTAGCTCTATTAAATTTTGATATGAAAACAGCTCGCCGCTTTCTAACTCAAGCTCAAAAGATCGCTGAATCGTACGGAATTGAGAGATTAGCAATGAAAATATCATACGAACATGATGAATTAATCAAACAATCTAAAATGTGGGAGAGCTTAAAAACATCTGAAATGTCCTTAACTGAACGTTGGAAGTATGCAGGCTTGAATGAACAAATTGAAAAAATGATTAAGAAACAAATGGTCGATTTTCCTGAAGCAATTAATGAGGAACCCGTATTTCTTTTAATTGTATCCGAAGGGGGAGTTCCGTTTTTTTCACACTCATTCATAGAAGATAAATCGTTTGAATCGCATCTTTTTGGTGGGGTTCTAACTACAATTGATTATTTTATTAAAGAAATTTTTTCCGAAGGTCTTGATCGCGCAGTATTTGGTGAATACACGCTTCTCATGTCTGTAATTTCTCCTTTTTTTATTACATATATCTTTAAAGGCAATTCCTATTACGCTCTTCAGAAGGTAAACAGTTTTATTGCTAGCATTCATAAAGATGAATCTCTGTGGAAGAAATTACTAACCTATTTTCAGGCTAACCAAGCTTTTCAGTTACAAGATATCCCCTTACTTGATTCATTAATATCAGAAACTTTTCTTTCAAATTTATTAGATTAAGTCTGAATGACCCAAAAAGAATTTATCAATTTGATACACCTTTCATATTCAATCGAAACTATCGTGAAACTATCGAGAGAACAATTATATATGCAACAATATCTCAAAATCTATTTAGTCATCGTAAAGATGATAAAACCGAAATTTAACAAGATGGATTTGATTAAAATATGACCGAAATTAAAAAAATTACAAAAATTTCAATCTTAGCATATGGTATCGTTTGTTTAATATTTGCGATAATGCTCATATTTTTTCTTGATCTTTGGCTAGTCGCGGTTAATATGCCTACTTGGCTAAATGAATTTCATCCAAGAGGGTTTGGGGGAGCATTATTAGTAGTGGTAGTTTTCGCAATATTAGTATTATTCAAAAAGGATTGGGATTGGGAAAAGATAAAAGTGGCATATCTTGTTGTGTATCTTTGGTTACCAATCAATATAATTATTGAAGCCTCTCTGGCTGTTATATACGCTCCAACAATCTCTAGTGAACTTCTATCTCAAGGAATCATGGATGTAATCGTAATGAGTGTACTTTTGGTTCTTGGTGTTTTCTCTTACTATAAACAAGAACATTAATCATTATTGAAGAAATATCAAAATCATAAACCTTTTTTTCTTTTTTGTCAATATTTAAAACTCAAATTAGCTTATATTAGTAAGTATATCCAACAAGTATTGATTTAATGAGTGTTAAGAATAGATGAATTATTTAGAAATCAAAGAATTGAAACAAGTCAATCAACTTATAGATGAAGGGAAAGTTCGAGAAGCTTTTCAATTTATTTCGGAATTGGAAGAAAGAAAAGATTTCTCTCGTAAAAAAATTCTCTCTTGCAAACTTGTTAAAGCTAAACTATTCAGGTTGTTAGGAGATTATCTCACTGTTATTAAATACGCTGAATCTATTTTTCAAGAATCTCAAGAAATCGGGGATTTGCTATTATCTTATGATGCTTTAACATTTCAAGCCTACTCCTATATAATGATGTTAAATCTAATTAAAGGTGAAGTTTTACTTAACCAAGCAAAAAATTCATTTAAAACAATTAAGGAAACAATTTTAATAGGTTTAAGGGAAAGAGAATCTTTTCTTTTAAAGGCAGATGGGATTATAAGTTTTTACAAGGGAGAAATACATACTTCTCTGGAATTACATAAGAAAGCCTATGATCTTGTAAAAGATACAAATGATAAACTGCTTATCTCTGCTAGTCTAAGTAATATTGCTGAAATTTACTTTCATTTAAAAGAATATGATCGCGCAATTAAGTATGCTAAAAATGTTGTTAGGATTAACAATAGAATTATTTTGCCTCATGCATTAAAAACATTAGTTAAGATTAGTCTGATTAAAGGAGATATTAAAAAAGCAAAAGAGTATTTCGATTATTTCAATGATCGCTCAGATTTGCTCCATAGCAGACAACATAAAACTTTTATTGTTTGTTTAAACGCCTTAATCCTAAAATCAAGTCTGAGAGCAAGAGATCGCATTAAATCAGAAGATTTGTTTAAAAGTATTGCTTTAGATAGTACAATTCCTAACGAGGAACGGATTGAACCGATTATAAGCCTGTGTGAATTATATTTAAAAGAGCTTAGGATGACTAAGGATCCTAAAATAATTGATGATATTCAACCTTATATTCAAGAATTATTAAATATTGCTCGTGATCAACACCTGTATTTTATTTTAGCTGAAACTTACTTCTTGCAAGCAAAACTTTCGCTATTAACTTCTGAAATAAAAAATGCTAAAAAATTTTTGACCCAAGCCCAAAATATAGCGGAAACATATGGGCTAAAACATTTAGCAATGAAAATATCAAATGAGCATGATAAATTACTAAATCAAGAAAAAATCTGGGAAAGGCTTAAGCAATCAAATTTACCCTTATCCGAACGCTTGGAACTCGCTGGACTAAACGAAAAAGTGGAGTTTATGAAAAAAAAGGGAATAATGGAGGTTTTAGAGCTTTCAGACGAGGAACCTGTACTACTTCTGATTATGACAGAGGGAGGTGTACCACTATTCATGCACCCTTTTATTGAGGATAAATCGTTTGGATCACATCTATTTAGTGGGCTTTTAACGACAGTTGATTATTTTATTAGAGAAACATTTTCTGAGGATCTTGATCGCGCAGTTTTTGGCGAATACATTCTAATAATGAAATCTGTTCCTCCATTTTTCATTTCATATATATTTAAAGGCAATTCTTATTACGCTCTTCAGAAAGTAAGCAGTTTTATTGATAGCATCCAAAAAAATGAATATTTGTGGACGAAATTACTAACCCATTTTCAGACAAACCAGGTTATTCAGTTAAATGATATCCCTTTACTTAGTTCTTTAATAACAGAGACTTTTTCTTCCAATTATTAAATTAATTTTGTATGACCCAGAGAGAATTTAATAATTTGATAAATATTTTACAAATAATTGAAACTATCGTGAAACTATCGAAAGCCCAATTATAAATGAAATATATCTCCACATTTAACTGATCATCGCATAGATGATAAATTTAAAATCAAAAACCTAAGAGTTGATAAAAATAAACAAAACAAAAGTAACACGAAATTTGTTGACACTTGCAACTATCGGAATTGTCTTAATTCTGTTTTCTACATCAGTTCAAGCTACCACAACGAGGAGACCAATAGAGGATTGGGAGGGCGAAGAAACTGTAGGTTGGGCTGATCCAGTTTCGGAATTAGTTATCCACCCTCATACCGTTGAGTGGGATATGGAAAATATGCCGTTTAATTTTGTATATTGGGAGCAAAAAACCGTTTTTGAATGCGAATATAATGGATTTATTCAAGAAAGAGTTATAGATGAGGAACATACATTAGTCACAATACATATACATGTAAAAGAAGTTCCCTTTGTGATTTTCAGCTATGGACCAGGTTATGTATATACTCCTCCAATATATTACGGTATGATGAAATATTATTTCCAATGCAGGATTCTGTTCAACACCGAGTCTCTATATAATATATTAGAAGCTTCAGGAAAGGTACCATCACTTTTCATGATATTTGGGTCGGTTTACGGTTTTTGGCCTTATCCGGAAGAACCAGTGCCTCAAGTAACTTATACCCATATTGTAGGGCAGGGTTTTATAACTGAAGGCGGAGAAGGGAAAGTTAAAGTCAATCAAGTTGGAATTTTCGACCCCGATATTGGAGATTTTGTGTGGCCTGTTGAAAGTGTTACTGTTAAGTAGAGGGCTTTAAAGAGAGAGAGTTTAATTTTAAATCACTGTATAGAATTTGGAGGAATTAGAATAGATAAGATATTTCTACATGAAGTATCTACTAAGCCAATAATCCTCCATTCTATACCTTTTTTTTTATTTTAGTTTTCATAAAATATTATTGAACTAATAGAAGAATGAAATCTTCGTCATTAAAAGTATAAATACAGATAGAATTTAAGCAAATATTTCGGAATTGGTATTAAAACAATCGTTTTACTAAAGTTTTATATTACCTATCATCTAATTTTACTTTATAGTAAAAGTATAATTCAAGAAACGCGAAATTATTTTATGAAAAGTTCTCAAGAATTTGGATTTAAAATAGTCCTAATAGGAGA
>JAEOTW010000182.1 GCA_016839655.1 Promethearchaeota archaeon
TCTATTTTAGGAAAATTAATTACTTCAATAGGAATTTTTTGAATTCCTACTTGATCTGGTATTTTTTTATTTAGATTAAAATCAACTAAATGCTTTAACTTCCAAATTGTTGTATCATCAGAAGTATCAATCTTCCCTGCTTTCAATAGTTTTTTATGGCCTTTTACAAAATTATTATCAACAAATTCCAAATCATAATTGACGTGAATAGAATCTTCCAAGGAATAAGGTGTATAACTGTAAATTCTATCGTGATAAGAGTAAGGAAAGCTCGTATCAGAATCCCATAAATAATGATCGTTTGCACCTTCCATGATTTCTTCAATATATCCGCTTTGGATGGATCCTATCAAGTAAGTATCTGCCATACAACCGTAAACTTCGAACGAATTTCCATATTTTGAATTGATCTTCATAACCTTACCTTTCCGAGAAATAGGTTCGCTCATTGGATTCTCTATTTCGATTAGTACTGTTGCGTCTTTGGAGGGAGGGTCTTCATCTTTATCGTATTCTGTTCTTATGTCATCTCCATTGTACAAAACTTGAGCTACAGCTGAAAGCCAGGCGTCCCGAACTGATTTTTTAGAAATAAATATTACTTGAGCCATGTTATTATACCTTTAAAGAATCACTTAAAATCTTATTTTAATAATATTAGAATCTAATTGTTAAAACCTTAACAAAATTAGTTATTTTGTATTAGCTAAAACCTTAATTAAATTAAAGGGTGGTAATTAAGGCTATACAATTAAATATTCAATTTTTTATATATAATTACCATCAAAATTTAATAATGGTAATTATTTAATCTTCTTAGCAGTTCTTAAAAGTATGGAAGTAGTCTAAAAGTGATATCCTTAAAATTAAGATTTGAGCCTCCCTTTAACGAAATTACGAAAGATACAAACCAAATCATCAAATTCGATCAAGAATTAACAGTTAAGGAACTATTAGAATTTTTTAAAGAACACTTTGGCGATAAATTCTATGAATTACTCTGGGATAAAAAAAACAAGGAGGAATTCAGTTCCTTCCTTTCAATAATCATAAATGGTAGAAGCTATAGGGACGAAAATTTTTTAAAGACAATTCTGAAAGACGGAGATGACATAGCTCTTTTATACCTTTATTTTGGTGGATAGTCTTAGCGTATGAATTATAACATTAAGATTAACCACATACCAAAACCAGTTAAAATAGGATTTAATATATTATCCGAAATGTGGTTTGCAAAGAAATCGACTAACAAAAATAAAAATGTTGATACTATAGCCATAAGTAAGATTTTTACAAAACTTATTGGCATCCAGACATGATATATATTTAATACAATTAATACAATTAAAAATGCTGAGATACCTCCGGCTATGAATCCCTCTATAGTTTTGTTAGAATCTTTCTTTAGTCTATGAGTTCCGTACTTTTTACCTATTAGGCAGGCAACAGCATCAGCTCCTGTAGTTATTAATGCGACTGAAGCTAGAATCGGAAATGGAGCGAAAATAAATGGGATTAAGGATAAAACTAGAGGTGTAGAAGCTACAAAAGTATTTAATTCTTCAGGTCTCATAGATAAAAACCAGCGTTTAGCCCAATTGGGAAGCATATAAAATTTGTTTAAACGAGCAAGATCGGCAACTTGAAACATAATAACAAACCCAAATCCTATTGTAACGATTAACCAGTGAGAAAAGCTATAATTATTTAAACTACATTCGTTTAATATGCCTAAATTCTCAAGAATGGTCCCTAACGACCAGAAAAAAAGAATCACGAATGTAGTAAACAAATGTAGAAATTTTCTCCCAAATTCGCTCTTAAAATCGTCAACCCATCTTTCTTGTACTATAGCGCGATAATCATTATAATTTCTTTTAGCCATAATTTCTGGATTTCTTTTAGAAATAATAGTATTATAGAGCAAAGTAGCAATCCACACGCCTATCTCAATCAAAAATATTAAAGAAGTTATAACCCATAAGGAATTCAATGATTCTAATGGCAAATGTGGTGAATGGTACTGAAACATAAAAGGAAAAAGTATCCCTGCAGTTAAAAATAAAAGAACAATTATAATTTCATTTAAGAACAAGTGTTTCTCAATCTTTTCAGTTCTATTCCTTATTACATAGACGAAAGTTAAAATGGAATAACCTATGAAAATTAACGAAGTTGGCAAAAAATTCATCATTTACCCTTAAAATTATGAAATTCTAAATATATATCTATTATCTGTATTCAAAACCATGTTAAAATAATTGTATAATAATCAAAATTAAAAAA
>JAEOTW010000183.1 GCA_016839655.1 Promethearchaeota archaeon
CCATTTGCTATAGCAATATTAGGTGCTGCTAAGCTAATTCTGTCCATTCCTGTAACTAACTTTTCATCATAAACTTTTTGCGAGATAACATCACTATATAAAGCTTTACCTTTCCAAAAAGGAATTAATTCTAATAATTCGTTAATTTCATTCTCTCCTATAAAAAAAGGCTGTAATTTCCTCTTTTCATATTTTTTAATATTCCTACGATTATCCAATGTTCCATCATATGAGTATAGATCAAGATTAATTTTTTCCCCCAAATTTTTACTTGTTTCATTTCCTACTAGTAACTCATCATCTCTGATGAATATTGTCATATTTTTTAGAACATGAGCCACTGCCTTAGCTCTTTTAATAATTTCTGGATCATTGGGGTATTTTTTATAAATCTCAGTAAAATATCTCATACGTTCAATACATAATTCGTACTTACTTGAAAGTAAATTCTGTTTTAACTTTAGAGTTCTTCTTGACGAGCTATTTGTTATTGAAATCATTAGTGATTCTTGAAATGCATCTAAAAGGTTTAGTATATTTATTTAATCATTAAATATTAAATTACTTTTTATGGATTTTTAAGTTAATTAATCCTATCTAAGATATCTCCATTAAATAATTAATTATATCAAAGGTTTGAAAATTGAATTTTGAGACAATAGAATTTGAATTGAGAGAAAATGGTATTGGTATTTTAACTCTCAATCGTCCAGATAAATTGAATGCATTGAACTTTCAGATGATTGAAGACTTGCATTCAATTTTAGATGATTTAATGACTAATTTGGATTGTCGTGTACTTATTCTAAAAGCTGCTGGTAGAGCTTTTTGCGCAGGATTGGATCTAAAAGAATCTACAGTACTTCAATCTAAAAAAAAGCCAGAGGAGCTTAAAGCAAAATTTTTTTTCATGAGAGCTCCAGACAAAGATTTGATCAAGGCTAAAATATATGCTCAAGCAAGAGCTAGCCAAATAATTGTTAAAATGCGAAAAATTAGTCAACCAATAATTGCTGTTATACAGGGAGCTGCTACGGGTGCAGGATTTACCTTAGCTTTAGCAACAGATATAAGAATTGCTGGAGAAAATGCAAAATTAGCAAATTCATTTATTAATATCGGATTTTCAGGTTCTGATTTAGCAAGTAGTTATCATTTACCCCGATTAATTGGCATGTCTCGAGCTGCTGAAATATTATATACAGGTCGTTTTATAGATGCTAAAGAAGCTGAGAAGATTGGGCTCATTTTTAAATTGGTACATGGTGATGAGATTAAATTATTTGACTCAGCAATTGAAATTGCTGAAAACCTTCTTACTAAAAGTCCACTTGGGCTACGAATGACTAAAGAAGCGATTAATATTTCACTTGATTCACCTAGCTTAGATACGATAATGCAAATAGAAAATCGCTCACAGATGTTATGTTCGACATCAATAGATCTTTTAGAAGGAATTAATGCATTCTTTGAGAAAAGAAAACCAAAATACCCAAAATCATGAATAATTAAAGAAAATGTGCGAATATATGGAATATAAAACCATTAAATATGAATTACGAGAGAATGGAATAGGGATTCTTACCCTAAACCGACCTGAAAAATTAAATGCAATCTCATTTCAAATGGAAGAAGAACTTCATAGAGTATTGGATGATCTGATGGTAAACTTGGAATGCCGAATACTAATACTTCAAGGAGAAGGAAGAGCTTTTTCAGCAGGAACAGATTTACAAGAAGGTTTAATCTTAAATTCAAAGAAAAATCCTGAAGGATATGAAAAATTTTATTTCTTGAATACATCAGAACCAATAAAAAGAAAAAGGTATCATCAATGGCGTATAACTCAAATTATTATGAAAATGAGGAAAATTCCACAACCTATTATAGCAGCTGTCCATGGAGCGGTGGCGGGAGGAGGATTTGGATTTGCTATGGCTTCTGACATTAGAATTGCAAGTAATGATGTAAAGTTTATAAATGCTTCTATTAATATTGGTTTAACTGGTGCAGACATGGGAAGTAGTTACTTTCTTCCTCGTCTTATTAGTCTTTCAAGAGCGGCAGAAATAATTTATAGTGGCAGGGGTGTTAATGGAAGAGAAGCTGAAAAGATAGGATTTATCTTGAAAGTTGTGGGAGAAAAAGAATTATTAAATGA
Organism: Promethearchaeota archaeon; assembly: GCA_016839655.1. Next base: position 2,162 of record JAEOTW010000183.1, read on the forward strand.
AGCGTTAAAATTAGCTGAAGAATTATTAACAAAAAGTCCATTAGGTTTACGTATGACTAAAGAAGCCCTAAATTTATCACTTGATTCTCCAAGTTTAAACAATATGCTTCAATTTGAAAATAGCTCTATAGTCTTAACCTTCTCCTCTAATGATGTCAATGAAGCTGCAAGTGCTTTTTTTGGAAAAAGAAGGCCAACCTATCCTCTAAAATAAAAATATATGGATTTAAAAGATTAATTATCTAGTATGAGTTTGTATAAGGATTATTTTTACAATAATTATGAATTTCAATTGACTAAAGAATTCTAAAAAATACTTTCATATAGAAAATGACAAAGGGTAACATTATTAGCAAAAACATGGAGAAACTGTTTTTGTAGAATTTTGATAAAAGTATAACCAGCTTCCAAATATAAAATATTATTACTCCAGTTAAGAGAATGAATAAGATATGGGAAAATAATCCGCCCAATATGGGAAAGGGAGACACTGGAACAAAAGCTAAAAAAATTAAAAGAGATATTGGTCTGATAACCAATAGAATTAATGGATGCTTTCCTTTCATTTCTCTTAAATACATATAATCCATAATTCCAGAACCTAAACCTATAGCAACATATGGTATCGAATCGATTCTGAACAGTGGAATAGTAAAATCTAAAGTTAATGAGGTTACTAAATTGTAGAATAGAATAAAATAAACTGTAGGGATTATAATTATGGAGAGTGAATATATTGAGCTAAATAGGTTAACTTTAACCCAGCCCTTCCATTCTGATATCCAACTTGAATGTAATTCACTTGGGAAGAATAACATTATTATAATTGTCAATATTGGATAAAAAATAAAATAGCCATAAAGCAAAGACCTATTAAAAATTGAAAAAATTAATCCTGAGACTAACGCTGCACCTAAATAACCACTAGTGCGATAAATCATCATCTTTTTGTATCTTTCTTTCCCTTCTCGAGATTCATCAATATCTTTCTTAATAGGAAGACTACTCCAATATGGAAGAATTTTAGATTTTACAACTATTGAACTCAAACCTATAAATAATAGAATAGAGGATGTTATAATCAAACTCTCGGCAATATTATTTTCAGGATAATCAAAATCAAACAAATTAAACTTATTTATTTCAGTATCCAAATCAGTTAAATCAACTGAAGAATTAATATAAAAATGTTTAAACCAAGCTATTCCATATTTCAATGAAATTAAATCCTCTTCATTCCCGGAATGAGTTAATCCAGTTCTATTAATTAAAAAAACATCATCCCTATTAGTCCCATTCAAATGATTATAGAAATCATGAGTAACTTCAGGATTGATAATGATGTCTGATAGCCCTTGTATTAACAAAAGATTTTTCGAATTAGTTATATTTGCAATATCAAAAGCATCTTGGATATCTTCAATATTAATTACTTGCGTTGTTGTTCCTATTAAATCTTGAAAGGGAACCTTCTGAGTTAAGCTTTCCAGTGAAGAGAGGGGATGATAAAGTACAACAGTATTAACTCTATCTTCAATTGCTTGTAAAATTGCTCCAATCCCACCTCCATAAGAGTAACCTAATATTCCTATATGAGTAGTATTAGCAAAATCATAATTATTCTCCACAAAATCAATAATTTGAATCATGTCATATGGTTCCTTACTTAAAAAGCTACTCGGGCTTCCTGATTCACCATGACCACGTTGTTCTACAGAGATTACTGCAAACCCCAATTTGACATATTGATATGCTATACTCATTTTATGTTCCTTTCTTCCATTAATTCCATGAAGTAATAATATAGTTGGAATTGAATTTGTGGTATTCTCTTTAAGGTCTTTATCAACATAAATCAACCCTTTTATTGTAATCCCATCTCTCATATTGACTGAAATTGACTCGACATCAATATTTTCATTATCAAAAAAAGAAGTTTGCTGTGAACTCAAAACAAAAGCAGACGAGAAAGAAATTATTGTAAGAACAATACTAGTACATAAAAATACAGTTCCTATATACTTATAGAGTAAATCTTTCTCTAATCTGTTTAGTAACTTCATTTATAATATAAACAAAGTTGGAGTATTATAAAAACCAATTCCTTATCGGTTATTAACCAAGTTTTTATAATCATAAATGAATAATTAAAACATATATTAAATCTAATACAAAAAGAAGTGTTATATGGAAACTTGTGCAGAATGTGAACAGAATGCGGTTTCCAACTGTGCTATATGTGGAAAGCCACTATGCCAAGATCATATAACTCATGGCTATTCTAAGAGAACTAATGCTCCTGCTGCAAATTGTGCGAATTGTCAGCAGAAATTTCCAAGAAAAGTGCGAAAATATAGCCTAATAATGATACCAATACTAATAGTAGCATCTATCCTTTTAATAATCTATTTAAGCATGATTATACCTTTTGGTTTATAAAGTATGTTTTAATTTAGTTTTATTTTAAATAAAGTGAAGATATTATGGAAACTAAAAAAATTAGAGAATCACAAACTGAAATTGCTCAGATTATGTACCCAGAACATGCAAATCCAGCAGGTAATGTTCACGGAGGTCATATTCTTAAACTCGTAGATCAAGCTGCTGCCATAGCTGGTGCTAGACATACTCATTCTAATGTAGTGACTGCTTCTGTTGACAGAATGGATTTTATATCTCCTGTATTTGTTGGAAATGTAGTCTTTGCAAAAGCATCAATTAACTATACTGGAAGAACATCTATGGAAATTGGTGTAAGAATAGAAGCTGAATGCTTAAGAACAGGAACTCATACACATGTAGGATCTGCGTATCTTACTTTTGTAGCTCTTGACGATAATGATAAGCCAACTGAAATTCCTCAAATACTTCCGGAAACTGAAGAAGAAAAGCGACGTTATAATGGAGCTAAAAATAGAAGAGAATTAAGATTGAAACAAGCTAAAAAACATAGAGAAATTCAGCAACCTTGTATTGGTAGAATAGAAAAATAAAGTGAATTTACTTATTGATTAAGGAGTACTCAGAATCTCTATATAAAAAAATATATTTTTTATAGAATTGAAATAATAATTATTTATATATTAAAGGGGAGTAATCATGGATGAAGTTAAAAAAAAACCGAGATTAAAACGTAAAGTGTCTTTATTCGCACTTACTGTGTATGGTGTTGGAAATATTTTAGGTGCTGGTATCTATGGCCTAATAGGATCGGTTGTAGGGTTAACGGGAAATCTTTCCTGGCTTTCTTTTATATTAGCTGCCATAACTGGGGCGTTTACAGGATTATCATATGCAGAACTCTCAGCAATGTATCCTAAAAGTGCTGCTGAGTTTGTATATACAGAAGAAGCATTTAAGAAACGTATATTGTCATTTAGCTTAGGTTGGATTATTATTTTTTCAGGTATTTTATCTGCCTCTACTGTTTCATTAGTCTTTGGAAGTTATCTCTCTAATTTGTTTGGAGTGAATTCAATAGTTCTAAATATTATCTTTGCTATTATTCTTGTAGTAATTCTTAGTCTAATTAATTTAATTGGAATTAAAACATCAACCCGTACCAATATAATATTTACTTTTATCGAAGCTTCTGGATTGATCATAATTATAATTTTAGGATTTTTCGGAAGTGAGACCCCTAATTATTTTCTTCTTCCTACAGGATCTTCATTCCTAGTAGTTTTTTCTGCTGTTGCCTTAATATTTTTTGCTTATATAGGATTTGAAGATATTGCAAATATTGCTGAAGAGGTAAAAGAGCCTCATAAAAATCTCCCTAAAGCGATAATATACTCAATTATAATTACTACAATACTATATTGTTTTGTAGCAATCTCAATAGTCAGTATATTAGATGCTTCTACAATCGCTGCTTCGGATGCACCTTTACGAGATGTTGCTGAGGCAATTCTCGGACCATTTGGAGGCATACTTTTATCTCTAATAGCTCTTTTTGCTACAGCTAATACAGTTCTCATCATGTTAATCGTTACTTCTCGTATGATGTATGGGATGGCAAGAGATAAAGCTCTTCCAAGAGGCTTGAAAAAGATATCACCGAAGTATAGAACACCTATAATTTCTGTTTTCTTAACAATGGGTTTTACATTTGTACCAATTTTCTTCGGTGACATTTCAATAGTTGCGCATGCTACAGTTTTTGGCGTACTAATAAACTTCTTCTTAGTTAATATAAGCTTACTTGCTTTACGTAAAAGCAAACCTGATCAGGAAAGACCTTTTGAATTGAAACCAACTATCAAAGGATATCCAATAATAGCAATATTAGGATCAATTATTTGCATTGCTCTATTGTTTACATTTAATTGGCTAACAATTCTTATTCAAGTTATAATTATTGTTGTTGGAATAATCATATTTTATGCAATGAAATCAAAAATAGAAACTAAAACCATAATAAAGTATTAGCACATAGTCATACCTCGTCTATACTACAATATCCTACAATATCATCTCGCAAAAATATTTTGAAAAGTAAATCTTCATGTTTATATTTTTCTATCAATTTCACTAAGATATCGTGTCCAGGTTTTGCGAAAATCTTCTTATATTCTTCACCCACACCTTCAAAAAATTGATATTGCTGTAGAACAAAATTACCCCTGAATCCAAGTTTCCTAAGAAGTATAACTATCTCATCAATATCATCTGCATTTAATAACTTTCCTACAAAAGTAGTACGGATTTCAAAATCAATTTCTTCTTGGCTATTTACAAAATTAATTGTCTCTAAAATTTTATCAAAATTTACCTTGACCCCTGTGATTTTTTGGAGTTTTTTCTGTTCTGGAGGCCCCTTTAAATCTAAAGCAACTCTATTTATGAATGGTTTGATTTTTTTTATTACTTCTGGATTTGATCCATTAGTATCTATGCTTAAATATTTCCCTATTTTCTGAATCTCTTTACTTAACTCAAATAAATCAGGTTGCAAGGTTGGTTCACCCCCGGTAATGCTAACACCGCTCACTAATAGGTTAGTACTGATTTTATTTTTTAATTCTTCAATTTTATACTCTCTTCCAACATTTGGATGTAAAAGATATTTATTATGACAAAATTCACATTTGAAATTACATCCTACAGTAAAAAGAACCATACTGGATCTTTCCGGGATATCTTTGGTTGATATGTCAATAATTCCTCCGAGTCTCATAGCTATCCTAATATTTTTCTTTAATTAACTTCTCTACTTGATATAATGGTAGATTAAACGGTCCTGGAGATTCTAATTTAAGAGATGTAAGAGCTGCTGCAAATTTTACAGAATTTCTATGATCAGTATTTAACCTCGATCCTATATAACTTATTAAAGCAGTATCCCCCCTTCCTGTCCTTCCAATTGAATTATTATTTTTCCAAGGAAAGGAAATAAAAGTATTGGAGGCATACAAAGAAATTCCCTTTTCATGGGTTATTAGGATTTCTTTTGGCCCAAATTTCGCTAATTCCTTAGCAGCTTCTAAAATATTCTTCTGTTCCGTTAAAATTTCTGATTCTTTTTGATCTAATTTTAAGACCAATATGTCTCTTAAGATCCTTCTCTTTTCTTCTGAAGAAAGCGATGAATAAAACACTTTTCCATGATCTCTAAAACGAATAAATCCTTGTATATCAAGGCATATGTTTTTAAACTTAGTCTTAAGATGATCTAATAATTCTAAGTCAATCTCTCCAGCGATAATATTTCCAAGTACAAAAAACTTTGGAGGGTGATCAAAATCTGGAATATCTTCCTTTTTAAATAAACCAGCAAATCCCAAAGGAGTATATTTCCTAAATTCCATATTTTTTGATGAGTATATATTTTTTAGACCAGAAGTTTCTTCAGAAGGATAAGCAAAATATAGTACTCCATTTTTTTTAAAAACATCCAGAAAAGGAAAATCCTCCTTTTTCAATCTTGTAATAACAATAATTTTTAATCCCATATGTGCCCCAGCTATTCCACCATAATACACAGCACCACCTAAACTTGTATTGGAAATTCCATCTATTTCAATGATATCTTTAGCAAAATGACCTAAAATTGCGATATCTGCTGGTCTAGTATTCATGAATATAATAAAAAATAAATAAAGAATTAAGAAATTAATGGTTAAAAATATAAAGAATTTAAGTTGGAAAAGAAGTTGAGGCTAAGAGGGGGAATTAATTTTCTTATTTCTATTTATCCCTTCAATAAAGCTTTCTAAAATTCTCTCCTTTATCTTTAAATGATCTAGGGAAGGAATTCTATTCACTTGCTTAGAACTTCTTTCTATACTTTTAATGATATCTGAACTTACTTTTTTTAACATTTTTTTTACTTTTTTTAATATTCCTCGAAATTTTGTTTAGTTTTAAATCTATTTTTTATTAGATCATATATTATTTCTTATATATAAACTTTGCCCACATTTTTCCCACTTGACACAATCCGATTAGAGCAACTGGAAGTATTAAATTTTATTATAAACAATGTTCAGATCGTTTTAAGGATTATACGTATTTTTTTCAAATCAAATTTAAAATATAAAGAAAATATTGAATATTTTCTAATCAAAAGGTTTTTTAATGGTTTTTAACTCTCTTTATTACAATTTAGTACATTTTAATTAGGTATAGATTTTATTATGATATTTGAAGATTTAATTGGATTGCTTAAAAAGAAGGGTTTCAAGGACACACTTAGTGTTCTCATCAACCAGAAAGACTATAAGACTGATAAACATACTTTCTATAATGAATTAAATAAGTTCTCATACTATAATTCATTTTTTCGAGTGAAAGAAGAATTAATTAGAAAAGGTCTAATTGTGATTGAAAACACAAGTAAAATAAAAACAATTAGACTTACTGAGAAGGGATTAGAGGTTTATAACAAATTGAAAGATATCAGCGATATGCTAAAAAATTAATCCTTTTTTTTTTTGATCTCTAATTCTAAAAGAAGTGCTGTTTATTTGATACTTAGAAGATTAATTGTAGGACCCTTAGGTACCAATTCTTACATTTTTGGTTCAAGTGAGACTAAGGAAGTAGTTATTATTGATGTTGGTGGTGAACCTGACGTTATTATTAAAGTTATTGAAGAATTGAATTTACATTCAATTGGTTTACTACTAACACATGGACATTATGATCATACTTTAAAACTTGGGAAGCTTTTGAGATATTTTAATATTCCACTAATGTACAGTAAAAAAGAATTTGATTCTGGCATTTATAGGCATAAGGAAGCCAACCGATGGCTTTCCGAAGGAGACACAATTCAGATTGGAGAATTTACTCTTACTGTTTTAGAAACTCCCGGACATTCTCCAGGTGCATTATCATATTATTCAAAAGACCCAAATGAATATGAAGGCAAAAAAATAGATGGAGTAATTTTTACTGGCGATCTAATTTTTCGACGAAGTATTGGGAGGTCTGATCTAGGAGGAGGAGATCCACAACTATTATTTTCTAGTATACGAAATAAGATTATGTATAATCCAAACATTTCAGACAATTTTCTTATATTTCCTGGACATATGGGTATAACTTCTGTGAAAGAAGAGAGAGAATTAAATATGTTTAGAAATTACTTTTTATAACCTGATTATGTTCTTTTTTTACTTTTTTAACAAAAAATGCAAGTTTGAGTCTAGTTCAGATTGAAGCTCGTTCAGTTACTTTTAATAATATAGCTGCACCAAAAAACAGAATCCCAATTAAAATAAAAATCCAGTACAATCTTAGATTAAAAATTGCTATTATAATACCAATTACTATTAATAAAAGACCTAATAGGAATAGAGATGATACTGCGCTTTTTATTCTCTTTTGATATTCACCATTACTTATCATAAAAAATAGATTTTTTTAATTCGGATTAATTTAAATGATGTAAACCTAATTTTTAAACCTTTTAGTTTATGAGAAACACATGATTTTTAAAAAATTTCAGAGAATTTTCTTATATTTCCTCAGCATATGGGTATCACTTCTGTCAAGAAAGAGAGAGAATAAAAGAGGTATGGAAATTATTTGGTGGATAAAGAGCATATAGATGATGTTATTAAGCTTTAAAATATGAAAAATCTACCAATAATTTATTTATTGAAAACTATATATAAATTTTTAAAAACCTTAAATCTATTATAATATTAAACTCATAATTTCTCAAGGTGTAAATTTTATTGATCAATCGCCAAGAAGTAAAAGCCATAATACGGAAATTTGAAGAGCGCGAAGAAATTCGAGGAGTGATTATCTGTGATTCTTCTGGCCTACCAATAGATTCAAATATGGATATTGAATTAAGTGAAGAGGCTGCAGCTTATATTACATCCTTAATAGGGAAAGGTAGGCAGGTTCTAGATGCCTTAAAAGAAGGAGAATTAAAATTTATTAGATTAGAGACAGCTAAAAACACGGAAATAATGGTGGCATTGGAAGAGCAACTAATTCTAATCATTCTAAAATAAAAAGTTATTTTTTCACTTTTCCTTTTTTATAATTTGATAAATTTAAATTCCTTAAACGATATATTTTACTATATATTTATTTAAGATAATTTCTTACTCAATTTCAGAATTCAAATCTATAGAAATGATTATATAGGGGAAAAATACCATGGTTGATAAAAAGACTCTTGAAAAGAAATTAGCGGAGCTAATGGATATTGTACCCGAAACAGAGGGATTAATAGCTGCTGATGCGAGTGGAAAGGTTATTGTTGGCCAAACACTTACTGATATGGATCATTCGAAAATTGCTAAAGCTTGTGCGGCAATTATCAAAGATTCTAACTCGCTTGGTAAAGATATTGGAAAAGGTTCTTTAAAAACCACAACAATAGAACTGGATAATGGGTATGCAGTTTTAGTGGGTTCAGAGAAGAATGTGTTAATTGCTTTAGCTGGAGTTGATGGAAGGAGTTCCCTTGGGCTCTTAAAAAGAAACTTAATTTCAATTAGTAATCTATAAATTATATTCTCTTTTTTTTATAAGATTTGAATAATAAAAAAGTAGGTATTTCTATTTTTCAGATTTCTTTTTATCATCAACTAATCCTCTTTCTTCAAGAAGGGAGTCTAAATCTGTTTTTTCTTCCTTTTTGGGTTCTTCCTTCTTTTTCACGATTTTTTTTACAGGTTTAGGTTTTTTTAATTCAGCTACAGGAACATAACCTCTTCGTGGTTTCTTTGCAGGTTTTACATCAATAGGCGTTTCTAACTGTCTTTTAATCCGCCTAGCGAACAGGAAAGCAATACACCAGATTAATGCAATTATACCTATCATAATTCCTATGAAATATTGAGTAAGATAGTCAAAAATAGATATTTGAAACGTATTATATGTCTCTTCTATTGATACGATTATACTTTCATTTGTAAGGATATTTTGTGCGGTTATAGATATTGAGATTAAAATATTTAAGACATTTTTAACTGGTACTTCAATAATTAATAGGGATCTTTCCCCAGCTGAAAGCCAACTTAATTCAATATCATTTCTCTCTACAATGAGATATTCTTGATTTCCATTAAGATCGATTGTGATATTTGTGATTTTTAAATTTGAATTTCCAATATTTTCGAGAAGAATATTAAATGTTGTAGTTCTTTCCCGATAAATTAATAGATCACCTGGACTAACTGATACAGAAAGATTATTTCGGTCAAGAATAATGTTAATCGAAATATTTTTTGACACACCATTCACGCTATCACCATCCCAATATAACCTTAGTAATAATACTTCTTCAATAGTGATAGTTTGAGTGTTTATAAGGAATGATGTAATCCCGTTTGAATCCGTAATATCAGAACCTATATCAATCCATATATCATTTGCAAAATACTGACAAGATACATTTTTTCCTGATAACACATTATCAAATTCAGTAGTTAAAGTAGAAGTTAAATTGAATGTTTGCCCTTCAATAGGGTTAGTAGGATAAGTAGCAATATCCGTGAATTTACTATTAAGATTTAGTGAAAATTCATTGGTAAACTGTTTATAACTACTCACATAATTTTGATCAATAATATTAACTAGAAATTTTGAAGAATCTGGAAAGTATATGCATTCATCTCTGTCGAAATCATATAAGATAGATCTACTTGTGGCTTCTTCTGCGACTCTCATTCCAATAATATGCCCTTCATAATTATTTGAAGTTTCATTACTCATCAATGAGTAGTCCATACTTTCAAATTCTCCAATAAGAACATCATCTATATATATATCAACTATTGTTTTTGCACCACCCAATCTGATTGGGGCATTAACACCTTCCCATATATTAGTTGCTATATCTAAATCTGGGATTGTAAGATCCATGCTAAATTCATTTCTATCATCTGGATGTCCTGAAAAATATAGTAAAACGGAACTAGATGTATCTTCTGCAATAATCCAATCTTCATTCATAAATGAAACTAATTTAACATCAACCTTCACATTTAAAGAAATAAATTCATGGAGGTTTTGAATTGTTAAATTTATTCTAACAGTTTCACTTGGATTTATGATATTTTCACTTTGAAGAAATGAAGTAATCATAAGTTGTAAATCCTGTTCTCCAATTTCATACGAAAACATTTGATTTAAATCAGTATTATTAATTGGAAAGAAATTTGGCATAGGAATGCCTGTAGTTTCATTAATGGAGGCTACTAACATAGTATAATTTTGGAAGACTTTGTTTTTTATTTCTCCATCAAGGATATTAGCATCTAAGAAGGAGTAATATTCAAAATTGTACAATTCTACATCATATAAATCAATGTAAAGAGTCAATTTTTTACATCCAATAGCAGAACCATTAAACCAAAAGAATCCTAAATGATATTCTCCAAAAGTAGTGAGATCTTTTGTAACATCTAAAATAGTTTGGTTATTAAAATCATATATCAATAAGGAATCATCGATAAGACCAGATGAAGAATTCCATTCAATATATTGTGAACCATTTGGATAATAAAGAATTACGTTTAAATCTGAGGTTTGAGGGGCATTATCTTTATGATCCTGTATATCAGCACGAAGAGAGATGTTGTCACCATTCATAAAACCATTAGACTCCCATAATTTTCCATAATAATTAATATAACTGTGCATATCATAGAGAAAATTGTGTGATGTTAAATTGAGCTTATAAAATCCATTTTGAGTTATTATATCATTTTGAACAATTATTTTATTTTTCCATGGCTCTTCAGCTAATATACTTTGTGTTGCTCCTTGATAAAGGATCGGGTTATTATTAGGATCTGTTACATTATATGCTGTAAAATAATCATCAAAAATATACCAAAACTCAACAAGTTCCCAATAATTAAAGGATGGATCATTTTTATCTAAATCATAAGTAAATAACCATTCAGGATCATTATCATACAATGCTGTGTATGTGCTGGAAGCAGTTTCAGACCAAAAAGCTTTTACTGAGTATGTCACATTGAATTGAAATCCGTTAGTAATTGTTTTGTTCCAGGTCAAATCTATTCTAAAATTATTCGATGGATCATCTTCAATAGCATTTGTGAAATTATGATTCCACTGACCTTTACCCCATGATAAATATGAGCTTTCATTGTAAGGATAAGTGTTTATCACAATATTCTCAAATGGTAGGTTTTGAATTCTTAAAGTTTGATTATCATTTAATATAAAATCTGAAGGCATGTACCCTCTTGTTACATTCAACTTAAAAGAGCTAGCATCTAATTGTCCAGTATCATAAGGTGTTATGGTGGTTGGAACGAATTGTTTTGCATTATTCCAAGTGTTTCCGTCGTTAACCGTTGTTTTTAATTGATGTTCAACTATATTATCCCCATAATTAAAGAAAGGTAAAGTTACTATACTATAAACTTCGTTTACATCATCAGATTTAATAACAATAAAATAATTAGAAACATTCAAGTTTCCTGTATTACTTGTATCAAAGCTAAAATGGGTTAAACTATCTCCTGTATATCCATTTACAACAACCGAATCTATCATATCATTATAATCGGGTTCTAAATTAATAGTACGTAAATTTAGATCAGTTCTTATTACAGTTCTATCTGCTCTATAGAGAGTTATATTCAATTCTGTTGTAGCTGCTGCTACAGGATCAAGAGTTCTTATCCATGCATAAAATCCATTAACCCTTGAATTTTCTCCTTTTAAATCAAACTCTAGTGCAACATATTCTTGATTTGTAATAGGTAGATCAAAGGCATATGTGGATTGCATTTCAAATTCATTTATCCGAGCATAGAATTGGGCGGTGTCAATTCTTTCAAAAATAAATTGGATAAGACAAGTATCTGTCAGATCAATGAAATTTAAATTCTCATTTATAATATGTTCTTTAATTCTCTGTCTACCGAGAGTGCTGTTGATAGGGAGTGCAGATATCACATCCATCCAAATAGATTGTGAATGATCATAGATTTTTACAGTTAGATCTGCATCTGAATAAAGTCTAAATACCAATGAAGAAACTAAACTTAAAATTTTCTCTCTATTGAATAAAACTAATCCATTAACAGCTGGTGAACTGTATGATGTACCGGTATAATTAGCTGAAATTGTAAAATTGAGGAAACCATTTGTCGCATTGAAATATATATAAGTACCGTTATTATTATCTATTATAGAGCTCCATCCTCCACTAAGGCGATCACCTGTTCCGTATGTAATATCAGAATAGCCTGTATCATAATTAAAATCAATATAATCCTCAGTAAAAAGCGCGCTATCATCTTCTAAAAGATAATTGGTAGTGAAATTATTTTGAAATGTTAAATTAAAATTTCCATACGTAAGCGACATTTCCTGAGAAGAAAGTGAAGGGATTTCAAAGTATTCTTCATTATTTAGCAAATTTTCTGATGAATTTTGTGTATAAATTCTAACATCTTGATCTACTCCAGAATTTGTAAATAAATCATCGACATTACGGTTAGCACTATAAAGTTTCTCCTCTAATAGATCATTATCTAAATTATTATTTGTCTTATCATCTTGAAATATATCAAAATTATTTAAAATCTGCACACTAGACAAACAAATTGTAATAATGAAAAGTGCAGCAAAGAATATTCGTGTTATCTCTTTTTTTCGTCGAATCAATAAAATTACCGTAATATCTAATTTTTGTTTATAAAATCATTTAAAAGTATTAAAATTTCCTAATTTTTAATAGTTAATGGTTAGTTTTTCAATATTACAAAATATTATAAAATTCTGAATCTTTCTATTGAAATATAGAAGAAATTTGATTGGAGATAAAAATGGTTGAGGATCAAATTTTAAATGAAATAGAGCAAAATAAAGAAGAATATATTAGTTTTTTTCAAGAACTCATTCAAGCAAAATCCTATAATCCTCCTGGGAATGAAAAAAATGTGGCATTAGTTATTGATAAATATTTGCAAAATGTTAATATAAAATCTGAGGTTCATTCTTTTGGAAATAATCGTGCTAACTTAATAGCTTATTTAAATGATAATTTTGAAGACAAGAATCTTTTATATAATGGGCATATGGATGTTGTACCCCCAGGAAATGAGAAAGAATGGAAATATCCACCATTATCTGCAATTATAAAAGGAAGTAAGGCAAAAAGGAAGGTTTTTGGACGGGGATCTGCTGATATGAAATCTGGGCTAGCAGCAATGGTAATAGCATTAAGTATTTTGAAGAAATTAGATCTTAAAATATCTGGAAACCTTATTCTTAATGCTGTTGCAGATGAAGAAATTGGAGGGAGAGTAGGGACTAAAAAATGCTTAGAACAATACATAAAATCGAAAAAGATAGATTTTGCTATAATTGGAGAGCCTACTGGATTTGATCCTTTGCCAAAAGGAATAATTATTGGAGAAAAAGGACGTTACGCCATAAAAATAATTACTAATGGGATTTCTGGCCACGCTTCTGTTCCTTCTTTAGGAAAAAATGCTATTTATATGATGAGTGATATAATTCAACATTTAGATGATTTAGATGATATTATCCCGAAGATTAAACCCCCATTAAGCCAAGAAGAATTGATAGAACTTATTAGTGTTGCATTTCCTAGTAAACAAATGTTCGAGAAAATTTTAAATGAACAACCAATCCTTCAAAATGTAATTAAAGCCAATTCTCAATTTACAAAAAATTTAACCGTAATTAAGGGAGGGATTAAATCTAATGTTGTTCCAGATCAATGTGAAGCTTTCATAGATTTTAGACTATTACCAGGACAAACAGTTGAAATGATTTTAGATGGACTCAAAAAGTTGATTGAAAAATTGGGTTATCAAGTAAAAGATATACCCATTGGTCTTCCTAAAGAAATATTTGTATATTTGGAGATCGAAGAAGCTGGTGAAGCATCGTTTTATAGTGATTGGGAGAAATCACTAAGATTGAAGGATTTCTATTCAACTGTAGAAAAAACTTATAGAAGAAAACCCTTTTACTTCATGTTGCCTGGTAGTGCAGACGCGAAATTCTATAGAAACACAAAATATTGTCAATCTACAATATTATTTGGTCCAGGGAATGCACAACTAGCTCATACGACTAATGAATATGTAGAAATTCAAGACTTTATTAATGCAATTAAAGTATATACTTTGTTTGCCTATAATTTCCTAAAATAACTATTTGTAAAGGGGAGAATTTTGTTTTAATAGAAATTTATAAGAATCTAGTACTATTATTTTATTAATTTCAAATAAATGAGTAATTTTTTGGAGTAAATTGCCTATACAGAAAATCGAAGATACAGTTGTCCTTTTAGATGCTTCTAGATCTATGTTAAGAAAAGACTTTAAACCAAGTAGATTAGCTATAGAATTACAAGCAACAAAGAATTTCATTCAATCAAAGTTATCTTTAGATATGAAGGACAGATTATCAATAATTACATTTGGGGATGTTACAAAAAAATTAGTTGATTTTGCTTTCGAACAGGAAAAGTTAATTAAATCTTTAAAAAAAGTTCAAGTTTCAGGTAAAGGACTGTTACATGAAGGTATAGCATTTGCACTTCAGATTCTCGTGGAAGAGATGAGGAAGGTTGGCGGAAAAACAGCTCGGATATTTATTATTACTGATAATAAATTAAATAATGATACCAATAAATTAAGAAAAATAGTTAATATTGCTAAGGGTTTAGGTGTATTTATAGATGCGTGTCAATTAGGTGGTGTAGAAGATCATAGTGAAGACTCTTTAAAAAGAATTACTCAATCAACTGGAGGAGATTTTGAATATTTTAATAATTCAAAAGCAATCATCAGCGGAGTTAATGATTTTGCCTCGAAAAAAGTTGTAAAAGAAACAACAGACTATTTTTCTCCAAATAAAGAGGATAATGCTGCTCCTTTATTAAGTGAGATTGCATTGCCATTAAGAAGACCTTCATTGCTAGATATTAGGTTAATGATGAAGGGAAGTGGCAAAGGACACGAGAAATGTCAAATCTGTCACTCTTTTAAAGCTCCAGTTACTGGATCTGATCTTTTAAGTGAAGGGCGTTATTGTCCTAGTTGTGATCGAGCAATGCATCTATCTTGTGCCGCAATGTGGGCTAAAAAAACCGAATATAAGGAAAACGTATTTCGATGTCCATTTTGTTTCTTCTTATTAGAATTACCTAGAGCCGCTTTAAAATTAGTAAAAGAAAATGCAGAAGAAATTCCAGAGATAAAAATTATTGAAGAAGAGGAAATACTAGAAACGAATATGTTATTAGTACCGGATGAAGAAATCGATCAAATCAATGCTTCTTGTTCGTATTGTCATAGTATTTTTTTAGGTGATTATAAAGTTTATAAATGTGAAAATTGTCAAGCTTATTATCATGAACCTTGTTTTCAAAAAATATACAAAGAACTCAAAGCTTGTCGATATTGTGGAGCAAAAATAGTCTTAGAATAACCAATTATTTATACTAACTTTGTTTAAATTATTTAAGCTTAGCATTCTTTTTATTATTAAATTTAACTATTGAGGTCGATTAAATTAGCTAATACAAAAAAAGGTAAGTGGGTAGTAACTTCAGCTTGGCCTTATGTTAATGCTACTCCACATCTAGGAAATTTAATTGGCAGTACCTTATCTGCAGACGTATTTGCAAGATTCCTGAGAATGAAAGGAGAAGAAGTAGTCTTTGTCTCGGGGTCAGACTCTCATGGAACCCCCATTTCTGTTGAAGTCAAAAAAATTAAAGCTACTACAGGAGAAAATATCTCTGCTGAGGAATTAGCATTTAAATACCATGAAATTATAAAAGATTTACATAAAAAATGGAAGATCTCCCATGATAATTATACTATTACTCATAATCCAACTCATATTGAATTTGTAAGAAAGATGTATTTAGATATTGAAAAAAATGGGTACGTAAAAGAAAAAGAGATTGAATCCCTTTATTGTGTAAATGATAACTATTTCTTACCCGATAGATTTGTAGAAGGAACATGTCCGAAATGTAAAGATGAAGGAGCAAGGGGAGATCAATGTGATAAATGCCAAAGAATTCTAACTCCATTAGAATTAATAGAACCTAGATGTGCAATATGTGGAAATCCCCCTATTATCAGAAAAACAAAACATTGGTACTTAGATTTACCTAAACTACAGGATCAATTAAGAAAACTGATTGATGAGAATGACATAATTCCTTCAAATGCTCGAAACATGTGTCTGAATAGTATTGAAGAGGGATTACCAGAACGCGCAATTACTCGCGATCTTGAATGGGGAATTCCTGCACCTTTCAAAGGAGCTGAAAATAAGGTGATTTACGTTTGGTTCGAGGCAGTCTTAGGGTATATAACTGCAGTGAAAGAGTGGGCAGATAAACTAATTAACGATCCGGACAAATTTGACTATTTTTGGAAAGATCCTGATACAAAAACAGTATTTTTTATTGGCAAAGACAATATTATATTCCATTTAATTGTCTTTCCAGGATTAATAATGGCATACAACAAAGATAAGAAAGATGGGGATAAACTTGTATTACCATACAATGTCTCATCAACCGAATGGTTATTATATGAGAATGAGAAGTTTTCTAAATCAAGAGGAATTGGAATATGGATTGATGATGCATTAAAATTAGCTCCACTCGATTATTGGAGATTTAATCTGATATTTAATCGTCCTGAAACAGGTGATACTTCCTTCCTATGGTCAGAGTTTGAAAACAATATAAAGACTCTTAATGATAACATAGGTAATTTTATTCATCGGACCTTAACCTTTATAGAAAAGCAATTCAATAGTAAAATCCCTGAGCAAGTAGAATGCGATGACATTGATAAAAACTTTATAGAGAGAATAAAAAACATAAGTAGAGAAGTAGGAGAAAATCTCTATAATTTTAAAATAAGGAAGGCAATAAGGGATATAGTTAATTTTGGAAAAGAAGGGAATATATATTTGAATGAAAAAGCCCCATGGCAATTAATTAAAGAAGACAAAAAAGCCGCTGGACATGTATTTAATATTTGTTCTCAAGCAGTATATGCATTAGCAATATTATTAGGTCCATTTATACCAGATACTTCTGAGAAGATATTATCCTACCTAAATGCTCCAAAATTAAAAGATTTAACATGGGATAGTATAAATGAAGCATCTATAAAAGCTGGAGGAAGTATTAGGAAACCAATACCTCTTTTTCAAAAATTAGAGATTGAAGATATTCAAAATGAACATAAAAAATTAAAAGAAAAAAAGTCTGAAGAAGGTGAGAAAGAATTGATTTCATATGAAGATTTTAAAAAGTTGGATATTAGAGTTGCTTTAGTAGAACATGTTGAGAAAGTACCTAAAGCTGATAAGCTTTACAAACTTTCCATTGATTTAGGAACTGAAAAAAGAACTCTAGTAGCTGGATTAGCTCAATATTATAAAGCTGATCAGTTAAAAGGAAAAAAGATAATAGTATTGACTAATTTAGAACCCCGGAAATTGAGAGGAATTTTAAGCCAAGGAATGCTTCTAGCAGCAGTTGAGGGTGATGATGTATCAATTTTGGTACCTGATAAGGATCTACCTCCAGGAGCAAGAATAGAATGATCTAGAGTTTTAAAGAGAATAACGGATTTAATCGAGCTATTATTTCACCAAGATCCAACTGAAGGGTTTTAAGAATTATATCTCTTCCTCTATATTCAAACTGTAATTCACTTACATTTCTAATTATTTTTAATCTGCTAATGTTACTCTTTAATGAAGTTACAAAATATCTTTGATCGTGATATTCTAATACGTCTAGGACATCTTTTGTATCAGTAAATTTATAACCTCCCCCATGTGGAAGAATGTATGCATTTAATAATTGTTCCAATAGTTCTAATTCTTCAGCTCGTTCTAAAAGGTTTTGATTTTTGAGAGTTGTTTTAGATAAATTCCTTTTTCCTTTAAATAAATAGGCAGCAATGTCTGCCCTAAGAGTAGTGGGGAAAATATTTGATTTAATCAATTCGCATTTAATATCTGTGCAATTAGCTCCCAAAAACATGCTATTATAATCTTTTAAGAATTGGTGTGGTTGATTACAAATAATTTTATGACCAAAATCAAAAAGACTTTTTGCTATAATCTCTCTTTTTTTATTTGAAAATTCTAAGGCTTTTTTGTTGAATTCAAAATAATTCTTAGCATCAGAATCTAATAATATATATTGTATGCCTAGTTTATGTTTTTCTTCAATTGCCATTTCTTTTAATGTCTTTGATTTATCAATATAAAGACCTATTCCATATTTATCATCTCGAAATTCTGGCGCAGAACCATGAATTAGAAAAATATAAGGTGGAAGATTGACATCGGATAAATTTTTTGTTTCCAAACAGTTAATAAAATGATTAGATATACCATAATCCCAATCTATAAGGACTTCATTATGATATAGCTCCTTTGATTTTATTGCATCAATTTTTTTTATTAGCTCGTAAGGGTCGGGTAATTCGTCTAAACCACCAACTAAAATGCCACAACAATTTGGTTTCGTATTAAGAAATATAATTTTATCATCTCCATGACCCCAATTTAATCTTCCGCCATAGCCCAATCCTGAATTCCATCTAAATTTATTTCGTGAAATTGTTTCATCAGGAGATGAAATAAACGTTGCACAAGGTTCAAAACCATATTTTTCTTGAATTATATGAAATTGTGCTAAACCATATTTCATATTTGCTTTACATAGTTTGGATGTTCCATCATTCAAACCAGTTGAAAAAATAAACTGACTTGCTCTGTCTAATAATTCTGCCTTAGATAAATCTGATATTTTTTGAGAAAGGATTGATGAACCCATTTTTTACTATTTACAAATATCTATTGTATATTCTACCAAAAAATATATGGAAAGTATTTATATATAAGATTAATGATATAAATTTGAAAAAATAGGTTAATAAGACTCACTAAAACTCAAGAAATAATAGTTACCATGACAAAATCACCTACTTTTATTCTTTATGATTCTTTAAAAGGGATACAAACTAATGGAAATTTTACTGGTGCGATTATATCTAAATGGCAAGATAGGATAATATTTTCTGACAATATAATAGTATCAAAGTTAGAAGGAATTATTATATCTGAAGGATTACTTGTAGGATTCGAAAATATTGAAAATAAAATTACCCCTTTTTCAAGGAGTGATGATTTTAAATGGAATTCAAATCAAATTCCTTTAGAATATACTATTTTAATACCTGAAAATACGATGGAACAATATGATCAAGGCCAATTTTCGAATGATTTTCCATTTACTATTAATTTACTTCACACAGCTGTCTTATATATTAATGATTTAAAGTTTGGGGTTAATCACTTAGATTTTTTTACAGGTGAAATTCTAAAAAATCCTATTTCAATGATTAGGAATGGTATAATAGTAGCTGATAGAGTAGTTATTGATGATAATGGTGATCCCGTTTTTTATGATTGCTTGATTGTCGGAAGAGATAAGGATGACGATCTCAATATAAGTTACGAACCAATAATAAACGTGGATGACAAAGTAGTTGAATACATTATAATTTTAGGAATTGAAGAATTGAAAATATAGTATAATCAATATAAAAATGCTTCTTTTTGAAAACAAAAAACAAAAATTACTTAATTTCTTAAAATTCACAGGTTCTCCTTTTAAGAAATTTGTATCTACTGGTGAAATTGAAGAAGACCTTGAGTTAGTTCAGTCAAGACAAGATTTACTATATTCTATAATCAATGTTATTGAAAAAGATGGAAATTTCATTTTACCAATAATAGGGGATGTAGGAACTGGGAAAACACATTTATTCTGGGCTTTAAAACATGAATTATATTATTATAATATTGTTTACATTTCTTTAGAGGAAGTGATTAAGAAGTTTTATTATTACATATACTCCGAATTTATGGAAAATATGGGTATTGAAGTGTTAAGAAATATCGCGAGAAGATTATGTAATAACTGGGGGGCTTTAGAAAGGAAATTTGGCTTTTTTCATATTGCGGATCTTGAAAAGGTCAGAGAAGTTGCTTTTGAAAATTGGGCACCAAACTTTGAACATAAAACAGCAATAAAGGATATAATCAATGCCTTCACTGCTCATCAAATCGATCCCTATAAAAAAATTGAGGTTGAAAGATGGTTTTTAGGAGAAGTTATTGATATAAGAGAGCTTTCAAGGCTAGATTTAAGTCATGACTTAAGGGGAAGGAATCATTCTTATACAATGCTGAAAATCTTAGTAGAAAATTCAATGATAAATAGTGTCTTATTTATCGATGATTTCGAAAAAGTAATTTCTATGATGAAACCAATATCTATTGAAGAAAAAGAAGAAAAAGAAGAAGTTTTCGATCGAAGCTGGTTATATGGGAGTAGAGAATCACCAGAAAAGCGTACAGCAGAGAAATTATTAGATAAAATTATTAATTTAAACAAGATTAATGGGCTAAGAATAATTATTACTCTGAAATCACTCGATTATTATAAAGAAATTAAAGGGAAACTTGAAGGTAGAAACGGTAATCTCTTAAATGTATTGAAAGAACCGATAATATTATCAAACTTCATAGAGAAGGACCTAGCTACATTTTATAAGAAAAATTTAGAATTCTTCTTTGGAAATATCAATTATTTTGATTATTTCAGGGATTTTTCAGATTCTTATTATCCACTTAAAGAAGAAGTTTTAAAGTATATTTATAATAAATCAAAGGGTAATCCTAGAGAAATTATAAAGATTTTAAATAGGGTTTTTAATGAAATAATATTATCTAACGAAGATTTAGATAATATCCTTGATAAATATCAATAAATTCTCTCTTTTATAATCTTTTCAGCAAAATTTTCCCAAAAGTATCAATTTCTTTAATAAAAATATCTTTATACTTAATATCCCAATTTGAGGTCTTTATACTTTCCCGAAATGATTCAAGATTAATGGAGGATCTAAAATATATCAGCAATAAAGCCCTTATCGCATTTGGTTTCAATATTTTATAATTATCCAAATGATTTAATGGATTCAACACTTGATTAAAATCGGGAAGAAATTTCTCAAGTATTTTTGTCGAAATTGCCTCTAATTCAGAATTGTTTGAATTCAATGCTAAAAAGATGTTCCTCCATACAAAAAGGGGTAATTTTTCTAAATCCAATATTGATCTTAGAGCATTAATTCTAATTGGTATATAATCGTCGTTTATTGCATATCCTAGTAATTTAATTAATTTTTTTCCGATAACTGTCTTCTTCGAGATTTTACCAATTGATTGAACTACCTCGTCTCTAACCCATCTATCTGATGAATAATAAGTCTTAGGTAAAAACTCTAAATATTTAGTGTCTATAACTGATGCCTTTCCAATTTCCCCTATTAAAAATACAAGGTTAAGTTTAACTTTCTCAAATATCTGAGTATCTATTTCGTCGATAAAATAGTCCAACATCGAAAAATATTCAATATTTGGACTTTTACTTAATTTTATTAAAAATTCGTTTATAGTTTCAGGATTACTTGACTTTTTGATATCTTCAAATTCTTGTTTAAAAAGTTGCATAAATCTAAATTTGGTTTTTTTTTTTTAGGAAAGAAAGTTCTTAATATTTTCATAATTATTTTCAACATTGATTAAATTTTCATTTTGCCATGAAGGATCTTGAAGTAATTTCAAACCAGATCCAACAATCTTTTCTAATATACCAACATATGCCCCAAAAATCAATGCAAGACGATATTCAAAAGCAGAGATCTTCCCTCCTCCAATCCCTAGGAGTTTTATATCACTTATAGTAATTTCATTTAATACTATATCTGTCCAATATTGAAGTGCCTCCAAAAAACTGAAATCGGTTCCATTTGTTTGGTGTATGTTGGAATACCTTATATCAATTTTAACATGGCTAGGTAAATCTTTTGGAATATAGCCGATAGTTTTTATTGAATTAGGATATGATTTTTGAATATCGCCAACAAGGTCACAAACACCAGCGACTGTACTTCCAGAAATAATCATTCCTTTATAATCTTTGGAAGCGTCTAACAATTTCTTCTGTAAATCATCTCCTAACTCTTCCTTGCTCATTTTCGTACTTCCGGTAATTATTACCAAAGGCAAGCTTAAATTTCTTTCTTTTACACCATATTCTCTTTCCAAACGAAGTTTCGCATTTGTATTATTAAACCGAATAGCTAAACCGAGCAATAATAATTGTTTTACTAAATTTATTCCTTCTAATTCATTATCTACCATACTAAGACTATCCAAATCATCAAGATGAGTAGAGATCATCCATCCTGCTGTAGAGAATTTTATTCCGAGTAAATAATTATGTAAACTCCCATATACATCCTTTGAAAATAATTTAAATAAGCCATTGTTGAGATACGCCCATGGGATATTTATTCCAACTGATATTTGTTCTTCACTAATCTTAATGATGTTCTTGATAGCTGGTAATGAATAATCAAGGATATCGAGTTTTTTATTAAGAGTAATATTGGTAATAAAGTAGTTTACTCCAGTATAAGTATCATCAGGATTAATGTTATAAGATCGATTATAACACTCAAGCGCTTTTTCAAGATTTAGTTTCTTCCATGATCCCCCTAAACATGTCATTGCATCGGTATCTTCCGGATCCAATTTTATTGCTTCTTCCAAATATTTTTGTCCTTGTTGATATTCATTGCCCGTGGGATTTTTAGTATGATACTTATATAAAGCAAGTCCGAGTTCTCTTAATACTGAAGGATTATTGTAATTGACAAAATCAGTTAATAATTTTATATTAAGATCCCATTTTGCTACCGCTCTAGCTAATTTTACTATTCTTAATACCAATTGTAGTTCTTTTGATCTATCAGGAGCGTTTTCGTAAACCAATAGCAACCTATTAATTTTATCATTTATTTCTTGAGTAGTCATATAGGCGCCATAGTTTGCCTTATATATACTCAAAAAATCTAAGCTATTCTTAAATTCATAATCAGCATCTTCTAAAATTGCTGCAATTCGATAGAATTGTCGTTTTATATTATCTGGGATTTTAATATTAGGTTTATATAAATTATCATGCTGAATAACACTCCAACAATGCTGAAGAAGGGTTCTTATTTGAAGTTCTGCTTTAAGAGGATAAATTTCATCAGGAACATCAAGATTTTGGAGATATCTAGACTCTGGATTTAATTGTACAATATAATGATGAGATAAATATCCAAATTGGTCTTTATCTAAAGTATCGAGTTTATCCTCGCTATCTTCCCATTGAATTTTGAAATTCTCTTCTACTATTTGACAACATTTCTTTACATCATCTAGAGTTGGTAAAATAATACGGCCACCGCAAAGGTCGGTTAAATCGTCTACAGGATTTGGTCCATATTCCTCCGCTTTACCTGGACGCTGTATTTTTTCTGCATAACTCGTAACCGTTTTAGCACGTGTTTGAACTATGCTTTCAGGAGAAATATTTTTCGCTAATTCAATGAGTATTGTTTTGAGTAAATTGGCATATTTTACAAAATCTTTACGACAAGCTTTATAGATATTAATTTCTCTTACAATCTCTTCTTTATCCTTTTCCATAGTAATTCACTAGTCTTTTTATTAAATTTTATGAAATTTTTATACATTAATTGCAGAATTTAACATTTCGTTTAATTTAGTATAGAATTCAGCCTCAGGCATAAGATATTTGTTCATAAATTGAATATCGCCTATCTCAAATTCCAATTTACTGGGTAATTGGGTTTCTTTTAAGTACACACTAAAAAACGGCTTCTTTCTTTTTAAGGCAAAACTGATTTCTTTTCGCACATATTCTGATTCGATTATATGAGGAGTAATAAAAACGAGAAATGCGTTACATCGCTCTAGGTTGTCCACTATTGATTTTTTCCAATCCTCACTAATAGGAATACCTTCGTCATACCATATATTTTTACCAGTCTTATTAAGATAATCGATTATTGGATAAACCTGAAGTCTATCTATGTGAGAATAACTGACGAAAACAAACGGTCCATCGCCATCATAAGCTTTAAATGGCATCTGAAATTGCTGAGGATCCGAAAGAAAACTTTCATAAATCAATTCCTCAAGAGAAGCTGTCTCGTTTATTTTAATCTCAATATTTTTGCTACCCGCATCTTCTAACATTTTCATAATATTCGGTTCTTTTTTAACAGCCTCAGAAAAATGGAATAATTTCTGCCGAGCGCTATACGACTGCCCTTGGAACATATAACAGATGGAGAAAGAATCGACTGCTGTAATAAGAACAGTGTGTTGACCGAATTTGACACGATCAAATGATTCAGAAAGAATCTGGTCGCAAAATGTATTACAAGATGATAGAAACTCACTAAAAAAGGCGCTGTCAATTGTTATATCTGCAGTAAAAGGATTAGATAATACAATTTTTCCTTCTTTTGACATAACAGTAAGCAATACTGGCTGTTCAACTTCTAATTTCGGAAGTTTACCTATCCGTCTTTTTACCATTCCCTCCATTTGTTCATTTAAACGAGATAATTCTATACGTTCCGTTAAAGGTGCTTTCGAATCTCTTTTTTTTTCCCATGTATCTAATTGTTGGAGCATTTGATCATGTTCATTTGAAATTTTCCTGGCTAATAACGTAAGTCCATACTTTTCAGCAACTTTCTGTCCTTGAGTTAAAAATCGTCGAGCTTTATCTAATTCAAAATTTATTAAAGCTAATTTGGTTTGTAGAAGGTATGTTTCACCTAACACCCAGAAAGATCGAGACTTTTCAGATAACTCTAATAGTTGTGCAATGAGAAGTTTTATCTCTTTCAAAAGTTCTTCTTCATGAGTTATTTGTAAGTCAGTTATAAGTAATTCACTTAAATTGAGTAATATTTCTATATGTAAGTCATAACGTAATTTTTTATTCTCAAGGAGTCCCTTTAAAATTTCTTCTGCTTTTCCTCGATTGAGAGCTCGAGAACTTGTTTTTAAAAGAAGAGCCTTACTAAGAAGTACCATAGAACTAATATCCTTGTAATCGATATTACTGTCTAATTGCTCAAATTCTCGAAAAGTGTTTTGTGCTCGTTCGATTTCCATCATATCAATTAATATTTGAATTAGTAATTGATAGTTACTAGCTACGAGAGCTAAAGTACTTGTCTCCTTATATATCTTGGTTGCCTGTTCTATGGAATTTAATGCATTATTTAGTTCTCCTTTCATTCTATAACATGAGGCTAGACTGTTTAATATATTAGCCATAATAAGTTTGTTATTAAATTCCTTGAAAAGCTCTAAACTTTCTTTATAAAACTTAATACTCCTATTAAAGTCACCTTTCAGTTGATAATTGCTTCCTAATATGTTAAGAGTTCTTGCTGCTCTGAATCTATTTTTAAGCCTTTTAACAATCTCTAAGCACTGCTCAGCATACATGATGCTAAGATCCAACTCCCCCTTAATAAAATGTACGTTTGCCATAATAAAAAGAAAATTTCCTTTACTAGATATAAAACCATTTTCCTCAGCAATAGTAATACCTCGTTTTGAATATTCAAGTGCGCGATCAAAATCACCGTTACACATATATACCCAAGCAATTCCATAAAGAGAAAGTTCTTGTCTAATTCCATAAGGGAAAATCTCGTCCGTATCACCAATTTCTTCGCGTAATGAAAGGCTGAGTTCAAATTGATTTATTGACTTATTATAGTTTCCTCTTTGACTATAAACCCATCCTTTAAGCAATGCTAGATAAGACTCTATTTGTTTTTCTTCAATAGGTTGTATATCTGTAAGAGAATTAAATAATTTCTCCACCTCTTTAATGATCTCATCAGACTGCTCTGACATACCAAGGCATAGTAGAGAAAAAGCTTTAAATAACAAGAATTCAAGAGATAATAGGTTTTTTCCTAACCCTAAACTCTCTTTGTATGCTTTGTCAGCAAGCTTAACCACATCTTCAAATAAACCTCTCTCAGCGAAGATTTCACATTTGAGGTGATGACAAAAAATATTATTATAAAGAGTATGACCTCCTTTTTCTTCAAAATCCTTAATAATTTCTTCCGCTTCATCGAGTTTAAATACATCAATGAGTTTTTTTGCTTGAATAAGCTCCTTAGACTCTGAATGGGATATATTTTCAACCATATAAAACCAATTTTGGAAAGTCTTGGATTGTAAACTTATGAATGTTTAAGTTAATTATGATTTTAAATATAACGTAAAAGATGAGAAAATTACAATAAAATTACTTTAAAAAAATTAGATCACGAAAATTCTTTATTAAGCACTGGATCCAGCATTCTGTTCAATTTGTTATAAAATTCAGTCTCAGGCATGAGATATTTCTTCATAAATTGTATATCCCCGATTTCAAATTCTAATTTACTCGGCAATTCAGTCTCTTTCAAGTAAATACTAAAAAATGGTTTCTTCTTTTTTAAGGCAAAACTGATTTCTTTTCGCACATATTCTGAATCGATTATATGAGGTGTGATAAATACGAGAAATGCGCTACATCGCTCTAGATTGTCCACAATTGAGCTTTTCCAATCCTCACTTATGGGAATACCCTCGTCATACCAAATGTTTACACCAGTTTTATTAAGATAGTCAATTATCGGATAAACCTGAAGTCTGTCTATATGAGAATAACTGACAAAAACGAACGATCCATCCCCTTCATAGGCTTTAAATGGCATTTGAAATTGTTGAGGATCGGAAAGGAAACTTTCATAAACCAATTCCTCAAGAGAAACTGTCTCGTTTACGTTGATCTCTATATTTTTGCTGCTAGCATTTTCAAATATTTTCATAATCTCAGTATCTTTTTTAACAGATTCAGAAAAATGGAGTAATTTTTGACGAGCACTATACGACTGCCCTTGGAACATATAACACACAGAAAAAGAATCGACTGCTGTAATAAGAATAGTGTATTGCCCGAATTTTACACGATCAAATGATTCAGAAAGAATCTGGTCGCAAAATGTATTACAAGATGCTAAAAATTCACCAAAAAAGGCATTATCAATTGCTACATCCGCAGTAAATGGATTAGATAATAAAATTTTTCTATCTTTTGACATAACAGTAAGCAGTACGGGCTGCTCAGCATCCAATTTAGGAAGGGTCACCATCCTTTTTCTTACCATTCTCTCCATTTGTTCATTCAAGCGTGATAATTCCATACGTTCAGCCAAAGGTGCTTTCGATTCTTTTAAATTCTCCCACATTTCTAATTGTTTAAGTAATTCATCATGTTCATTCGAAATTTTCATGGCTATTAAATTAAGACCGTATTTTTCAGCAATTTCCTGAGCTCGTGTCAAAAAGCGCCGAGCTTCGTTCGTATCATAAGTTACTAATGCTACTTTGGCTTGTAATAGGTAAGTTTCAGCAAGATACCGAAACGAGTTTGTTTTCTCAGAAAATTCTAATATACGATTTAGATTGGTTTTAATTTCTTTTAGCACTTCATCATCGTTAGTTATGCGTAATTCAACTAATAATAAATCACAAAGCTCTAATAACGCATCAATTTTTGAAAGAACTCCTTCTTCTTCAATAATTTCTCTAAGTATTTCTTCTGCTCTAACCCGATTTTTGGCTCGTGTGCTTGTTTTCAGTAGTATGGCATGGCAAAAGCGAACCGTTGAATTAATCCATGTATTTTCCTCTTGTTCGTTGAGCTGCTTTAAGCGGTTAAAGTATTTTTGAGCTAATTCAAGATCGCCCATATCCACTGCTACACTAAATAAATTATTGAGAGTTACAGATGTTGTTACATTAATTCCGAGTTCCTCTCTTAATGCTAAACCTCGCTCTAGATACTCAAAAGCCCGATCAAAGTTTCCCTTTCTTTTATAGATTCTCCCAATTTGGGTAAGTGAACCTGCGATCCACTGTTTATTATTCATCTTCTCGAATAATGTTAAACATTGCTCTCCATATATGAGACCTTGATTTAATTCACCTTTAGTCATATGAAAAATCATTAACCATGCCAAGACGTAAGCAATATTATACTTGCTATTACTTTCCTCCGCAAATAATAAGCTTCGCTTTAGACATTCAATAGCATGATTCAATTCACCTTTTACTATACCAAGAATATAAGCGATGCGATAAAGGGATTCAGCAATTATAACTTTATTGCTTAATTTCTCTCCCAATACTAAGCTCTGTTCTAAAAACTTCAGTTTATCATCTATTTTATAAGAAGCGGATGGATTATTCATACCTTTAACTAAATAAATCTGAGCTTCTCGTTGCATGTAGTCTTCTGGTAATTCTCGAGTAAATAATTTTAATAATTCTTCGGCTTGGTTAATGACATTAATAGCCCCCTCTTCTCTATCAAGCCTTTTTAAAGCCTTTGCGCTGAGTATTAAAGCGTCAACTGATTGGAGATTTCTTCCCAACTCTAAACTCTCTTTATATGTTTGATCTGCTATTTTAAGCATTTCCTCAAATTTCCATTGCCAAAATAAAAGGTTGCACTTGAGGAGCTGACATGATA